>JASHQD010000755.1 GCA_030037755.1 Terriglobia bacterium | reverse complement strand
CCGAAGTTGAAACGCAATTTCGTGTCCGAAAAGAATGAGGAGCCCGACGGCCGGCGCAAATAGTACGCGGCCGAGGCGCGTGGCGTTGCCGCGAATCCGAAAATGGAGTTGTCGTCATATCCGACGCCGCCGGTGAGGTAAAGCCGATGAGCCACGCTGCCGTGGCCTTCGGTAAAGTAGCTGTAGTTGTCCCGCGTCAATCCGGAACCGTCTTCATGCTCGTAACGGAATCCAAAGGTGCCGGTCCAGTCGCCGGCAAACCGGTAGTCGGATTGGGCATAAACTGACCTGCGCGCTTCATAGTCGGTGAAGATCATCGGATAGGTCCCGGCATAATCCAGGATGGCCTGTCCGGTTACGCTGTAGCCATTCGCTCCTTTTATGGTGACGACGTTACCCAAGGTATATCCGGGTATGTAGGGGTCGGGCTGCCCTGTCTGTGTGGGATCGTCGTCAACCGTGTTGAATTGTCCATAGGCGAAGCGGACGAGATTGTGCCAACGAGAGGTCGTCTGGTTCTGAAAGGTTCCGCTGAGGTACGTGTTCTCGTTTCTTTGCCCTGCGAGGTCCGGGATTCCATAAAACAGGAGGCCGTTCGGAGTGCCAAGATCGGTCCCGTTATGCCGGTAGACCACGCGAACGCTGGTTCCCACGGTGGGCGTCCAGCCGAAGTTGTCGACGTTCGTAATGTTGTGAAAGAAGTCGTTCGGATAGCTTCCCTCGGTATCGAGCCTTGAGACTAGAGAATAGTAGTCGAACTGCCGATAGGTGCCGGAAAGAGACGCCGACTCGAAGTGGGTACCGAAGTTTCCTCCATCGGACGAAATCTCGAGATCGGGTATCGACGATGTTCCCCTCTGCGTCGTAATATTGACGACGCCCGCCAGCCCATCTGCGCCATAGAGAACACTGTTGGGTCCCTTCAGCACCTCGATGCTACTGACTCCCCCATTGGACAGCTGCGCAAAGTCGAAGTCGCCTCCGATCTCGTTGGCCGGAGCCCCATCGATCATGATCTTATTGAAGTCGGACTCGCCGCCGCGAATGAACAGCGAAGTCGTTCCTCCGCGTTGACTCGTTTGGACAATCTGCGCTCCCGACACCTGGCGGAGGTTCTCAAGCACATCGAGTTTATTCTCCGCCTCGATGTCGTCCTGACTGACGACGGCGACGGAGGCCCCGACCTGCGATATCGGCGTTTCATCGCCGGTTGCCGAAACCACAATTTGCTGTTTGAGAGGTGCGGTCTGAAGAGAGATATCCATCGTCGTGACGCCAGTGCCGCTTACAAAAACGTCGGGTCCGACGAAGGGTGCCAAACCAGTTGATTGCGCCGTAAGGTGATACCGCCCGGCTTTCAGAGACTCGAAGGAGAATGTTCCGTCCGCGGCGGATTTGGTTTCACCCACAGTTCCCCCGGTGGACACGAGGGTCACCTGGGCGCCTGGAATAACCGCTCCTACAGGATCGACGACGGTTCCGCGAATGGTGGTTTGAGCATGCGCCGCTGCGCAGTAGGCCAATATCGCAAATACGCTGGTGATTCTGAGCCATCGAGCGAAGCTCGTCACTGGGTCTGTCCCCCTTGAATTGGCGACAGACTTTTCGCGCAAACGGACTCAGCCCCAATTTGGCTTGTTGTTTTGGAAGGGGATGGGTTGCACTTTTTCCGTTCTCCGCAGAAAGTCGGTCGTCCTCATTCAGGTAGGTCTCCTGGCTGCGAGGAAGGCAATTAGCTCTGCCAAACCGCTTCACCTTCCCCGAAGGACAGATCGAGTGGTACTACGAAGCGGTGAATCCTCGTTCACAGTGGCGGGACCGCGCCGGCTTTGCACCGGACTTCCCTGTTATGCCCTTCCGGGCACCTGAACATTTGAACGCTACCACAGGGAGCCATATGGGTCAACCGAAAATTCCGACTCTCGCCTCGCACCGCCCCGCGACGCACCGGCTATCTGTCCCGAGTTCAAGCAGCAACCGGGCCCGGCTTGGATGCACCAACGACCAGGCCGGATTTGTTTTTCCTGGGCTTTTCCCCAGGCCCGAAAACGGCCATGTTTTGAGCGATTCCTACCGACACGTTGTCCTGGACCCTCGTGTGTTCCCACCTCAAATCCGACCTGCCTCGCTGCTCTCCCGGTGGGCTGGAGGACACGAAGTCGATCTGTCGGAACCGGCGGCAGCCCAGCCATGCCATCTTAAAAGCGCGTAGCTCAAAACGAAAACGCCGGTTAGAATATGCCTGCACTTTCGAACAAGTCGACCCATGACTAGGAAGCATAGCCGTTGCCCTTTTGATTGTGCGCATCCGTGATAGGTTCTGGAGAAAGGGAGAAGTCCTCGTTTTCGGCCATGGAGACTCGTAGTAAGTCATTATTCGAACCCCGGCATGACTTCACAGTAACAGCCCGAAGAGTGGTCGAGCAGACGATTGGGCACAAACTGATTGGACACAAACCCACGGTTCCGCCACCGGATGCGCCCGTCGAGTATCTGTCGACTGCGAAGAGGGCAGATGGCAGAATCTCCGATCCCGAAGAGCACCTTGGCTTCTCCCGAAGCTCGAGACGAACGACCGTCCAGTCGGTCATTGGCGCGATCGTGCGGCGCATGAACATTCGGTCGACAGTTCACTTGACTGGCGTGCCCCAGAATCGGGTGAAAGCCATTATCGTCCGCGTGGGCGAAGCGTGTGCTCAATATCACCAGAAAAGCGTGAGCAATATGAGGTGTGGCGACTTGCAGTGCAGCTTGAATATGGTTCTGCAAGAGAAAACCCGTGGGCCGATGCTAAACAGGCGGCATTTACTTGCGGTGGGTTCCGCATGGACGTGGACGTCGATTGACCCCGAGTCTAGATTCGTTCCATCGTGGCTTGTCGCGCCCCGCAACGTAGAGACGGCGCGGGCCTTTCTTAAGGAGCTCACCTCGTTGAGCTGCGGCCGAATTCAAGTTGCCGGCCGCGGGGTCGAAACCCGCTCCTCGAACCATGACGGTCGTAACGAACTGCGCCTCGATTATGAAGAGCTAGCGCGCGCTTTTGGATCGGCCGAGGACTACTTGCATGCCGTGCGGGCGCACGTCGGTGACCCGCCGCTGTCAATGGGGACCGGCAGAATCCCCCTCGCGTGGCTCAATCTCCTCTCGCCTGGATTCTCCAGACAAGTGCAGCGACACGCTGCCCTGCTCGCGCTGCTCTTCACATTTCACAATTTTGCGACGGCTGATCCGGTTCGACAAGAAAGCCCGGCCATGGCAACTGGAATTGCGGATCACGTATGGGATGTGTCTGAGTTCGTAGGCCTCGTGGAACAGCGAATCGGCCCTTGATCACCGCCCTCCAGATTCAAGACGACGATAGCACTTTCGTTTGCTGTCAAAAACAAAAATCGCCAACCTATCCAGGGCCTATTTCGTATCGGACAGGTTTGCGAGCGGTCGTCACGATGATGTATGCTGCGGCGTCCCGGCTCTCGGAAATCGACCTCCACTCAATAGGGATGCCCGGGATCCAATCATGCTTCATGCCGGAACCAAACTCAGAAGGGCCCTCATCTTTATCCATCGCTGGATAGGCGTGGGGCTCTGCCTGGTTTTTTCGTCCTGGTTCGCATCTGGCATTGTCCTGATCTATTGGAATTATCCCAATGTAACGGAGGCCGACCGTTTGAAACGGGCGCCG
>JASHQD010000754.1 GCA_030037755.1 Terriglobia bacterium | reverse complement strand
GCGGAACCGGCGCCACTATCCCATGAAGGACGTGAGGTTTTTCTAGGCCGGAGTGCTGCGAGCACCGGGATGGGGCGAATCGGCCAGCCGGTGGCGCGGGGACCGTGGGAGCCACGGTCCCCGGCACTCGTTACTTGCGGCCGCCGATCAGCTCCTCTTCATGCAACAGGCCCTGCACATGACTCAGGTCGTCGTGGCCGAAGACTTCTTCGTAGGCATGCTCACCGTGGATGGATTCGTCAAGACCGAGCTCTTCGGTCATCTCGCTCACTTTCACCGTGGTGAAGCCATCGATAATCCTGAGCATGGCGTAGGTGAAAACGAACGCCCAGACCGAGGAGAAGACCACCGCGGTAACTTGCTTCAAAAGGAAAACAGGATCGCCGTTGAGCAGGCCATCCGCACCCTGGGGGTTCCAGGCCCGGCTGGCGAAGATCCCCAGCATCACGATGCCGAGAAAACCGCCGACGCCGTGCACGCCCCAAACGTCGAGCGCGTCGTCCCATTGCAGTTTGTTCTTCATCTCAACCGCGTAGTAGCAGACGATTCCGGCGACGATGCCGATAATCACGGCCGTGGTCGGGGAAACGTAGCCGGCGGCCGGCGTCACGGTCGCCAGTCCGGCGACGGCTCCGGTCAGCAGGCCGAGGAATTTCGGTTTCTTCTCGTTCAGCCACGCCGTCATCAACCAGGCGACGGCCGCGAACGATGCGGCCACGTCGGTATTCAGGAACGCCGTGGTGGTCACGGAATCGGCGCGCATCTCGCTGCCGGCGTTGAACCCGTACCATCCGAACCAGAGCAGTCCGGTGCCGAGCGCGACCAGCGGAATGCTGTGCGGCCCGCGGTCGAGCACGCGTCGCTTGCCCACGTACAGAACTGAGGCCAGAGCCGCAAAGCCCGCGATGTTGTGAACGACAATGCCACCCGCGAAGTCCTTAACGCCCCATTGCTGGAGGAATCCGCCGCCCCAAACCATGTGGACGAACGGGAAGTACACGAGAGTCAGCCAGGCCGTGAGGAACAACATGTAGGCCTTGAAGGTGACCCGGTTGGTGAAGGCGCCCGAAATCAACGCCGGGGTAATGATGGCGAACATCATCTGGAAGGCGATGAACACCATCATGGGAATGGTATCGTTGGGAGACGGGGTATTGGGGCTGATTCCACGCAGAAGTGCGTTGTGGAAATTGCCGATGACCCCGTGCCAGTCTCCGCTGAAGCAGAGCGAGTATCCGTAGAGATACCAGATCACCGTGGTCCAGCCCATGGAAACGAAGCTCTGGATCATGATGGCGAGGACGTTCTTGCGTCCCACCAGTCCGCCATAGAAAAACGCGAGACCGGGTGTCATCAACATGACCAGGCTGGTGCACAGAATCATGAAACCGGTGTTGCCTGTGTCGAGATGTAGCATGGTAGCCTCTCCTGAAGAAGGTAACGATTGCCTGCCACTCTCGCCCGAAACCAGGCGAAACGAACGGCTTCGGGGCAGGCGCGCGTTCAACGCGACATGCAGGCTCCGTTCGCCGCGAGGCTAATTCAGACTTCCGGCGCGCCTTAAAGTGGAAGCATGCGGCCCATGGGAGGCAAACTCTGTGAGGCTTGTCACAAGCAGGCGTGACCGGTGCACATCGGAGGCGTACGGGGCGGCTGCCCGGTCTGTGGCCGGCTGGTTAAGCTAAGATAGACAAGGCGCGATTTGAGGATCGCGAGGCATGGGGTTCACTGAACATTACGACGTAGTCGTCGTCGGCGCAGGACACGCCGGATGCGAGGCGGCCATAGCGGCGGCGCGCATGGGTCTGCGTACCGCGCTTTACACGATGAATCTCGACCTGATCGCGCAGATGTCGTGTAATCCTGCCGTGGGCGGCATCGCAAAGGGGCATCTGGTGCGGGAGGTGGACGCGCTCGGTGGCGTGATGGGTGAGGTGATCGACGCCGTCGGCATTCAGTTCCGGCTGCTCAACACCAGCCGCGGTCCGGCCGTCTGGTCGCCGCGCGCGCAGGCCGACAAGAAGCTTTACCGGGTGAAGATGCGGCAGGTGCTGGAGAGCGAGCCCAACCTGCGCATCAAGCAGGCCGAGGTCGTCGACCTGGTGCTCGACCGCGATCCTGCGGGGGCAGGCCTTGTGCCTGTCCAGGGCGGCCACGAGAGACGCCCCTACGTCCGCGGGCTCAAGCTGCGCGATGGCCGCGTGGTGGAAGCCGGAGCCGTGGTGATCACGACGGGCACTTTCCTCAATGGCCTCATCCACTGCGGCGAGGAGACGTACGCCGCCGGACGATCCGGAGAGTCGCCGGCCGTACTGCTGGGCGAAGCGCTGCGCCGGCTCGGCTTCGAGATCGGACGCCTGAAGACCGGAACACCGCCGCGTCTGGACGCGCGCACCATCGACTTTTCGCGATTCCAGGTGCAGCCTGGCGATCCGATTCCCACACCTTTCAGTTTCCGTACCCGCGCCATCACGCAGCCGCAGACCGTTTGCTGGATCGCATACAGCAACGCGGAGACGCATCGCGTGCTGCGCAACAATCTGAAGCGCTCGCCGCTCTATTCAGGCCAGATTAAGAGCCTCGGCCCGCGCTATTGCCCATCGATCGAAGACAAGGTCGTCAAGTTTCCGGATAAACCGCAGCACCAGATCTTCCTCGAGCCCGAGGGTCTGGACACGCATGAAATCTACGTGAACGGCATGTCGACGTCGATGCCAATCGACGTGCAGTGGGCCATGGTGCGCTCGATTCCAGGGCTCGAGCAGGCGGACATGATCCGGCCCGGCTATGCCATCGAGTACGACATGGTGCAGCCCACGGAGCTTTA
>JASHQD010000753.1 GCA_030037755.1 Terriglobia bacterium | reverse complement strand
GGAGTTTCGAGCTCTGGCAATTCGGGGATCCGGACTTCCAGCCGGCCAAGCCGTGAGCCTGGGAGCTCCAGGCTCTTGACTTTCTTCGAGCGGCACGGCCATACTGAAGGCGAACAAAAGGCGAATATGCACGATCCCGCCAAACTCGCCTCGCCGCCGGCCGCGGACCATCGCGCGCCCGCAACCGCCGCCCACGCCATTCGCATCGGACCTGCCGGGTGGTCGTACCTCGACTGGGCCGGAATCGCCTATCCGCGCATCCGGCCGCGCGGATTCCATGAGATCGAATACCTCGCGCGCTTCTTCGACGCGATCGAGATCAACACCTCGTTCTACCAGCCGATTCGCGCGGAGATGGCACGTTCCTGGGTCGCGCAGGCGCGCGCGCATCCGCGGTTTCAATTCACCGCCAAGCTCTGGAGACGGTTCACGCACGAACGCGACGCCGGGCGCGACGAGGAACGGGCCGCCAAGCAGGGTCTGAACGCGCTGGCGGAGGCGGGCAAGCTCGGCGCCCTGCTCATGCAGTTTCCGTGGTCGTTCAAGTGGACCAAGGAGAATCGCGAGTACCTGGGATCGCTGGTCATGCAGTTCCTGGAGTATCCACTGGTGCTCGAAGTGCGGCACAGCTCGTGGAATTGCCCGGAAGCGTTCGATCTGCTGGGCAAACTGGGCGTGGGATTCTGCAACATCGACCAGCCGATCATCGGCCGGTCGCTCGCGCCCACGGCGGAAGTGGTCGGACCCGTAGGCTATGTCCGTCTCCACGGGCGCAATTACAACCAGTGGTTCGAGCATTCCGAGCCGCACGAGCGCTACAACTACCTTTACAGCATGGACGAGCTTGAGCCCTGGGCGACACGCGCCGAGCGCGTGGCCGAGCGCGCGCAATCCACCTTTGTGATCACCAATAACCACTTCGAAGCCAAAGGTGTGGCCAACGCGCTGGAGATCAAGTCGCTGATCACCGGCAAGCCGGTCGAGGTCCCGGAGACGATGATCAAACGCTACCCGGAGCTCGAAAGCATCGCCGCGCCGCCCGAGAGCGGCGCGAACGAGGACGGCACCGAGCCGGCAGCTCCCGAGCAGGGCAGCCTCGAGTTCGACTCGCCTGCCTGAGCTGGGAATGAGTTTGACGGGTTCGTTGCGGGTGTGAAGCGTCGAAGCGGCCCTTGGCCCTGTCATTTTTTCACTTTTCGGCCGCACGATAGGGCTTATGAACCCGCGCGGGGAATAGAACTACGCGGTTCTCTTCGAGCCCGCCGAGGAAGGCGGGTACATTGTAAGATGCCCGGCGCTTCCCGGTCTGGTAACCGAGGGCGACACTCTCGAGGAAGCCCGGATGATGACGGAAGATGCCGTCCGAGCCTACATCGAGAGTCTGCGTAAGGACGGCCTGCCCATCCCCGAGGAGTTGATAGAATTGCGGTCGTCACCCGCCACGGCTGCTGCACAGATTGCGACGCACGGGCGCGCGTTGCGTCTCATGCCACCATCGGCCTAATTGCCGGGCTTAATCAGTCGCATCACGATCGCCGTCGGATTCTGAGGATTCTCCATTCGCAGCAGCTTGTCCGTCCTCATCTGGACCGCTTCCAGCCATTCCGGATGGCTGAGGATGTAGAACTGCTCGTTCCGGATGGCATCAAACACCGCGCCGGCCACCTGCGCCGGCGGCATCGCCGCGTCAATCGCAGCCCTGAACATCTTCAGTCCCGCCTGCATTTCCGCGCTCATCTCGACGGGCTCATTCTTCAGATCGGAAGGCCTGTGCAGCTCGGAGTCAGCAATATTGGTGCGAACCAGGCCCGGACAGAGCACGGACACCTTAACGAGAGACTTCCGCTGTTCGAGCGCGAGATAGAGGCTTTCGGAGAGGGCGACCACGGCGTGCTTCGTCGTCGCGTAAGGAGCGGATCCGCCACCGACGAGAAGTCCTGCGGCCGACGACGTATTCACGATATGGCACTCCACGTTCTGCTTGAGCATCAGCGGAGTGAAGACTTTCACTCCGTGGATCACTCCCCACAGATTGACGCCGATCACCCAGTCCCAATCGTTCCACGTCGCCTCCCACGCGGACCCGCCCGCGCCGACGCCGGCGTTGTTGACCAGCAGGTGCACCTGACCGAACGCATCGAGCGTCTGGCGCGCCAACTGCTCCACGTCTTTGCGCCGGGCGACGTCCGTTCTCACCGCCAGCACGTCGCCGCCGAGGGCCTTCAGCTCGGACTCCGCCCGCGCCAGGCTCGCCTCGTCAACATCGGCGAGCACCGCATTCATCCCTTCGCTGACGCAACGTTCGGCGATCGCGCGTCCGATACCGCTTGCGGCGCCGGTAATCACTGCGACCTTGCCTTTGAACTCCTTCACGGTGCCCTCCCCTCTAGACTTAGAAGTCTAGATTAGTTCAGCCGCGATCGAACGCAAAGCGAAACGGCGGCACTCGATCGACTCAACCTGGTCCAGGCCATCAGCGATCCTGACCGGCCCGAATCCCGGCTGTAATCACTCCGTTTCCGCTTTGTGGTACGTGGTAGCATATCCTGGGCTAGGGTAGGCCCCAAACACCAACTTCGAGCTGAGAAGGAAGTCACAAGCATGAGGTATACGTTGCGGGCAACACTACTTCTCGGGTTCGGCCTTGCGGCTGCGAGCTTGGCTGCCGGCCAGGCGGAATTCACGTTGCAACCGTCGCCTTCCCTGTCGTCTTTCAGCGTGCCCGCAGAGCTGGCGAATCTGCTTCAGGCGCAGGGCTCGCGGCTGGTTCACTCGACCGGTGCCGCTGAGGATCCCATTTGCGACGTCTGGTGGGTGAAGTCGGTCCGCGCGACGAGGCCGGCCGCAAGTGCCTCAGGGGTGCTGTATGGAGAACTCGAGACCGGAGAGTTGGTCGGCTTGCTGCACTTCATCGCTTCCGACGCCGAGGACTCTCGCGATCAGAAGTTGAAGCCCGGATTCTACACCATGCGCTACGCCCAATTCCCACCGGATGATAAAGAGGTGGGCCCCTCACAGTACCAGGATTTCCTGCTGCTGAGCCCGATGAGATTGGATTCGCAATTGTCGACGGCGCTCAGCCTGAAGGACGCAGTGAGGCTGAGCAACATGGCCACGGGAACAGGACATCCGGCTCTGATGAATCTTGTGCCCGTCAATCCGGCGTACAAGCGCCTGCCCGCCGTGGTTGCCGACGATGTGGGAAATTGCGCCGTCCAGGTCCGCCTGCCGGAGGAATCCGAGCACGGCTCGGGCGACGTGGAAATCTCGCTGCTGCTGATGACGCCCCCGAAAGAGACAGGCGGTTCTTAGTTGCGCTGACGGGCGCGAGCATCCCAGCCCGCGCCCCATCAGCGTGACAGACCGTAAGAGTGAAAGACCGTGCGGGCGTCCCCACCCGCGATTGCGCGCCCGGGACGGGCGCCCTACAGCTCTCACTAGTACTGCATGTTGAAGAAGCCGCGGAACGGCGGCGTGATCCCCGTGTAGTCGCCGACCACCTTGGCGTCGTAAGGCGCATTCAGCAGCCCCGCACCCGAGCCATTCACGCCGATTTGCCCGTAGCTCCAGACGATCGTGCTCGACGGATTGATCTCGATCACCTGGCCGTCGTTCTGGTTGCTGATCAGCGTGTTGCCGTTGCACATGCGGATCGCGCGAGACGGGTTCGGATTGCTCACGCTGCCCTGCTGAGTGTTCGTGTAATAGACGAAGTCCACGGTTCCGGCCAACGTCACCTCGGTGATGCGGTTGTTACCCGCGTCGCTGATCACGGTATCGCCGTTGCAGACGCGGCTGGCGAAAGCGGCGGCGTTCAGGACCTGCGAGTTCCCACTGTTGTTGAACGACCAGATGATCTGCTTGGCGCGATTGACCTGGATCACGCGATTGTTGCTCTCGTCAGCGATCAGGATCTGACCGTCCTCCAGCAACTCGGCCGAATTGGGGCTGTTCAACTGGTCCGCGCCGTTCCCCGACACGCCGGTCGTGCCGTACTGCCACACGATCTGCTTCTGCTGGTTCACTTCAATTACACGCTGGTTGGCCTGGTCGGTGATGAGGACGTCTCCGTTGGGCAGGAAGGTCGCCTGCACGGGAGTATTCAACTGGTCGATGCCGGAACCGGCCACGCCTGCCTGTCCGTACTGCCAGACGATAACGCCCGCGCGGTTCACGAGCAGCACGCGGTTGTCCATGCAAGGAGCGTTCTGGCAATTGGCTTCCGTTCCTTGCGGCGCCCCGGCACCCGAGATCAGCGTCAGGTCGCCTACGCGCTGCGCGTCATTCGGCGCCACCACGGAATTCGGTCCCGCCGTGCTCGATCCGTCGCCGAATTGCCACACGATCTGGTTGGTCGACGGGTTGACCTCGATCACGCGATTGTTAAACTGGTCAGAAATCAGGATGTTGCCGGAAGTGTTGAAATTGCCCTGGGCGCTTGCGGCCATAACGACCAGCAGGCTCGCCACGATCGTCAAGATCCAAACCCTCGCTCGATAATGCATGTTCTTCTCCTCCTTGGCTTTTGTCATTCGTTTTGGTTTTTGGTCCCGGTCCATGCAACGGGCAGATTAGCATTCGGGACGGGCGGCCCATGTCACAAATATGTCAACGTTCTGTCAAATTCCCGAGGCGAGTTGGTGCGGCTATTTTGCGAGCGCCAGCGAGTCACCGCTGGTAAGGATACTCGTTGATCCAATGAAATCCGCGACTGACGAGCATCAGCTTGCTGCGATCGACCAGTTTGAGCCGCATGCTGATCTTGTGGCCGCCCATCGTGCCGTCAAGAAGAAGCGCGTCGGGCGCGGGGCGATTGAACGTCATCGAGCCCTTCCAATTCT
>JASHQD010000752.1 GCA_030037755.1 Terriglobia bacterium | reverse complement strand
TCCTCCTGCGAGGTCCGCACCGCGAATTCCTGGATGTCGTCGGGCGAGAAATTCTGCAGGAAGCCGCCGATGTAATCGTCGGAGTTGTCGCCGCCGTCGACCGAGAGTTGATCGTTCAGCCCCGAACTGCCTCCGAACGAGACCGCGGTGATGCGCGCCTTGGTGGGATCGGACGGCTCTACGGGCTCGGTTCCGGGAACCAGATACGAGATGTTGGCGAAACTGCGAGCGGCCAGAGGAATCGTCTCCAGATCCTGGGCCGTAACTACGCCGCCATGGATCGCCGAAGTGGTATCGAGTGGCTGCGTGGTGATCGATGACGCCGCCCCTTGCACGTTGACCGCCTCGCGCACCGTGGCGGGCTGAAGAGTCACAGTGACATCGTGGACCGTGCTCACTTCCACAGCCACGTCCGCACTGGCCTCGGCGAACCCGGAAGCATCCACCGTGAGGTGGTACGGGCCGGTCGGCAGATTGTCGAGACGAAATTCACCGCGCGTGTCGCTGGTGATTTCGTGCGTCGTCTGGGCCTGCAATTGCCGGATCGTGACTCGCGCGCTTCCTACGCGCCCTCCGCTTGCGTCCTGGACGATCCCAGCAATCGCGCCGCCGACGCTCTGAGCCGGCGCGGCGGCGGGCAACAGGAGACAGGGTAGGAGCAAAAGAGCCGCCCGCGCGGATGGCGGGCTTTGTCGTCGATAGACAGGCATCGAGTCGCGCTCCTGAGTAAGGTGGTTCCGATTTCTCGCGACGAGCGTCTCCGGGAAGTGCCGCGAGCGTCAGCGGGCCCGATGTGAACGAATCAGGCCGCGGGTCCAATTAGCTTTAGACGGAGGGTGGCAGATTTTCTTCCATGCCCTGCGGAAATCGGGCTGGAACGTCCACGTTCTTCTTCTGCCGCGAAGATTCTTGGGGCTCGCCACTAGCCACTCACCACTAGCCACTTTTGGCTTATGGCGGCGGGGCGAGCCACCTGGTGGATCAGGGCTTTAGCGGGACGATGCCGAGCACCGGGTTGACTTCATACCAGTTGCGATTCTCTTGCGCGTCATAGCGCTCCACACCGTACACGCGGACGCGGCTGCCCTCCGCGGGCGACGCCATCTGGATCGGGCTCATAATCTCACAGACCACAAAGGACGATCCGTTCTGCGGGCTTTGGACAAGTTTGAAAGCGACGGTGCCTTCGTCTTGATCAGTGTGGACATCCTCCACGTAGCCTTCGGTGGCCACGTGAGGTTGGGTGTTGGACTTGAGTTCGGGGATCGTCAGCGGGCGGAACTCGGCGAGGTCGATCGAGCCCCTCGCGACAGAGGCCCGGCTTCGCTCCCCGAGCAGTACGCCGCGATTCGACACAACCAGCAGACCCAGTTGCAGCAGCACCACGGCCGAAAGAGCCGTAACTATGCGCGGCGTCGCCAGACGGTCGAGCCAGCCGCGCCACGCGAGGCCCGGCGCGCGGTCTTGCGATGCCGCTGCTGTGAACCCCGCCATCTCAGCCTCGAAGTCCGGAGCGTCAGCGTTTTGGATCTCGAGCGATGCCAGGCGCTGCGCCATCTGGTGTCCGGCGCGGAGCCTGACCAGCAGCGCGCGGCACGTTTCGCAGTCGAGAAGATGGCGCTCCAGCCGCGCCGTCTCCGATTCCGAGAGCCGCGCCTCCAGGTAAGGCAGCATTCGTTTTCGCAGATCGAATCGCCAGCAACTCATATGGACACCTCTACAAGAACTCTCTAAACGGACGCAATCGTTCTTCGAGCGCTGCCAGCGCCCGATTCAACCGCGATGCAACGGTGCCGGGCGCGCACCTCAATACCCTCGACATGTCGTCGTAGGAGAGTCCCTCGACGTACTTCAGCACCACCACCTCGCGCATGTGGAAAGGCAGCTGCATCACCGCCCGCTGGATGATAAGTTCGCGCTCGCGCCGCGCATGCTGGTCGTGCGAGTTCGGCTGCGGATCAACTTCGTGAGCGCTTCCGAGGACGGCTTCGAGCGGAACAAACGGCGGCTTGCGGCGCCGGTGATGCTCGCGGAATTCGTTGTAAGCGATGCGATAAATCCAGGTCGCGAGACTCGACTCGAAGCGGAAACTCCGGAGTCCGCGAAAGACTTTGAGGAACACCGCCTGCAGCAAATCCTGCGCGTGTGCGGGGTCGCCCGCTGAGTAGAGCGCCAGGTTGTAGACGCGTCCGCGGTAGGTGTTGTAGATCTCACGAAAGATGCCCGGCTCGCCCCTTCTGGCCGCCGCCGTCAAATGGTCTTCTTCCGGTGCGCGCTCGGGGCGTGTTTTCAAAGCCATCGCTTGCGTAGACTTTTTTCGATCCATCCGGTCAGATTTTCCCGCGGGCGCCGGCCCGGCCACATCTTGAAAGGCTCCTCAAAACAAAACGGGAACCTTCGAGGGTTCCCGTGGGCCCAAACCGCTAGTTTACGCCAGATTCAGTTTTGGCGAAGCAGCCTGCGTTGCAGCAGGAAACCCAGCGCCATGATGCCTGATCCGATCAACGCCAGGCTGGCGGGCTCCGGAGTTGAAGTCTGCGGGCTCGTTTGCAGCAGAAGCTCGCCGATGGCGAATCCGTTCGAGCAGGCCTCTCCGCCACAATCGAAGGCGGCGATATGAACCGAAGTGATGTCCGCGCCAGTAAGATCCTCGATGCCGAGGAAGCTTTCCATGCTTCCCGGAGAGAAGGTGCTGTTGCCGGCTTCGAAGAAACTCCCCAAGTCGGTCGATCCGTCAAACAAGGTCACTTCGGCCGTGAACGGTCCGTAGTAGTCGGCCTCAAGCACAAACCCGAGGCCGTCGATCCCTTGCCCGAACGACAGGATCAGGTTGCCGTTATTGCTGCTCGAACCCGTAACCGCTCCGAGAATGTGTTGACCCGGCAAAAAGTCGCCGGCCCAGTCTTGACCTGCTCCGCATTCGGTGCCGCACTGTGTGAATGTGGTTCCCGGCGTGCCGCGCCCGAAAGAGATTGTCAGCGGGATTCCTTGCGAGTGCGTAGCGATCCTGGTGCCGCTGTTGATGGAGCTGTTGACCGGAAGCTGGTTCCAGTAGACCTCGTCGTTGTAAGTCCACAGCCCGCCATGACTGCTGAACGTCAGGATATCTGCCTTAGCCGGGGAAGCCCCCATCGATAAAGCCACGCCGGCAAGCGTGAGGGTCAGGATCAGTCTTCGCATGTTCCCTGCAGACTCCGATGGATAAGAGGTTCTAAGGACAGCCGCTACACTATCTATCATCGCGGAAAGCTTGTCAATAGGCTGACAGTGGCCGAAGTATTTATTTACCGCATGGGAAAATAGTCCAAAGCTGCCGCGAGACTATTCTTCCCGCAACACCTGCATGGGCTCGACTCGTGCGGCGCGGAGAGCCGGGAAAAGCGATGCTCCGGCGGCAACGATCAGAATCAGCAGCACGACGCCGGAAAGCGTGATGGCATCGGAGGGCGAGATGCCGTACAGCATCCCGGCAAGCACTCGCGCGAATGCGGCTCCCAGGAGGATGCCGCCCGCACAGCCGAGCACGGCGACTCTGAGGCCCTCGAACAGAAACTGCCACAACACTTGTCCTTGCAGCGCGCCGAGCGCCAGGCGCAATCCGACCTCGCGTCTGCGAACGCTCACAAAATAGCTCAGCGTCCCGTAGAGACCGAGACAGGCGAGGGAAACTGCGGTGATGGCGAAGAAGGCCAGGAGCACGGTGCGGAGCCGCGTGTCCGCAAAGGCTTCGCCGAGGTGGTCGCTGAGCGGCATCATCTCGAATACCGACCGGCCGGGCTCGATCTCATGAATCTTGCGCCGGATGGTTTCGGCCATCGCCATCGGCGCGGCGCGGGTTCGAATCAGGTAATAAGGATCGGGGCCTGGAGCGCTGCCGCACCAATAGACCGTGGGAACAGGCGTCCGATTGACCCCAGCCTCACGTGCATCGCCGACAATTCCCCGGACTTCGGCCGCGCCCAGGAAGGTGTCCTCGGTGGCCACGAGGTGGTGGCCGAGCGCGGATTCGCCGGGAAAGTAGCTGTTGGCAAAGCTGCGGTTGACGAGGACCGCCGGGTTGCCGGGATTTTCGGGGCAGCCCTCGCCGGCGAGCAGCGGAATCTGCATGGTAGCGAAATAGCCTCGCGACACGTACCGGCTCTCGACCATGATTTTCCGCTCGGTTGCCGGCCTGCCTTCGGCAAGCTTCAGCTCGATCGTATACTGTCCTGGCACGCCGGGCAGGGTCGCGGACGTCGCCGTTGCCTCCACACCGGGTACGGCGCGTAAGGCGTCGAGTGTCCGGTTGATTCGCTGCGTGAGAGCCTTCAGGTCCGCGGTCTCGCCGTAGCCACCGGTGATATGCAAAGTGAGGACGTGGCTCGGGTCAAAACCGGGGGAGACGCGCCCGAGGGCCTGAAAGCTGCGCAACAGGAGTCCGGCTCCCGCCAGCAACGTGACGGCGAGCGCGACCTGCACGCCTACCAGCAGCCATTGCAGCGAATTGTGCGCGGAGACCTGCGTCCGGCTCGATTGCGCGAGCGATCCTGACAGGCCGTGCCGCGTGGCGCGCAGAGCGGGAAGGAGCGCACACAGCAGAGTGGCCACCACGGCGCAGGCGAGCGTGTAAAGCAGGATTCGCCAATCGAGGCTGATCTCATCCACGCGAGGCAAGTTTCCGGCGAGCGCGCGAAACACGCTCGCGGCTCCGCTCGCGACCGCGAGTCCGAGCGAGGCCCCGATGAGAGCCAGCACAAAGGCTTCGGTGAGCAACTGGGCGGATACAGCAGCCCGGGACGCGCCGAGCGAGAACCGGATGGCGATCTCGTGCTTGCGCTCGGTAGCGCGAGCGAGCAGCAGCGCCGCGATATTCACGCAGGCGATAAGCAGCAGCAGCGACACCGACCCAAACAGGAGCCACAACGATCCCGTCACGTCCCCGATGATGGTGTTCTTCAGAGGTTCGATCCTGACCTTCAACTCGCCGTCGGTCTTGGGATACTGCTGCCCAAGTTGCGCCTGCACTGACCCCATATTGGCGCGGGCCTGCACCAGGGTCACTCGCGTCTTCAAACGGCCGATGGTGATGAACCACGTCGATTCGCGGCTCTGCGCATAAGGCGCATTCATGGGAACTGCGGACCACACGTCCACGTCCCGCTCAGGAAAGAGAAACGAGGCGGGCATCACGCCGATGATGGTGTAGGAGTATCCGCTCATGTGAAGCTTCTTGCCGACCGCGCCCGGATCGGCGCCGAAGCGGCGGCGCCAGTAGCGATCGCTGATCAGAACGGCGTCCGCTCCGCCGAATCGCTCTTCATCC
>JASHQD010000751.1 GCA_030037755.1 Terriglobia bacterium | reverse complement strand
CGTCATATCCTTTACCGATAGCGCCAATCCGGCCAACACCTTCAGCTACACAACCCAGGCCGGCGATACGCTGCAGAGCGTGGTCGATCAGATCAACGCCGGCGGAAACTTCACCGCCGCGCTCTCCGGGAACTCTCTGGTAATCACCGCCAATAGCGGCACCGCGATCAACTTTACGAAGAACACTGTGACGGACGCGGCAACTGGAGCGGAGTCCGAGAGTTTCGCAGCCTCAGGCCAGGGCTCTTACAGCACCCCGGTGAGCCTGTACGATTCCCTTGGCAACAGCCATGTGGTGGAGTTCAATTTCTCCAAAACCGGATCGAACACTTGGTCTTACCAGATAACGCTTCCGGCCGCTGATGTGGGAAAGAGCGGGAACCCGATCGTTCTGAGCAGCGGAACCCTCACGTTTTCGGCATCCGGAGGCCTGACGGCGCCTTCAAGCAATGTCGCAGGCATCACGTTGCCTTCCGGCGCCAGTCTGGCGGACGGCGCGAAGGCCCTCAACTTTAGCTGGGACCTGTTCAACTCCTCGAACACCTCCCTGGTGACCCAAGTTGCCGGAGCCTCGACCGCTAGCACGCAGCAGGACGGTTACCCGGCCGGCACGCTCCAGACCTTCACGATCGAGCAGGACGGAACGATTCAGGGCTCGTTCAGCAATGGCCAGGTGAGTACCGTCGGCCAGATCGCCCTGGCCACGTTTCCCAACGAAGAAGGGTTGCTCCAGACGGGCAACGGAAACTTCGTATCAAGCCTGGCGTCGGGCGTGCCGAGCGTGGGAGTCCCGGGTACCGGCGGACGCGGGACCCTGCAGGGCGGAGCGCTGGAGGGATCGAACGTGGACATCTCAACCGAGTTCTCCAATCTGATTCTCGCCCAGCAAAGCTACGAAGCGAACGCCCGAGCCTTCAACATCGAAAGCGATATCTTCACAAACAGTACCATTGACCTCGGCATCGGCCAGTAAGTTTAGCCGGTGACTCCTAACCCTAGGCTCTCCCCCTTCCCCAGGGGAGAGCCTGCCTGACCTCGGCAACATTAGGGAACTCTAATGAAAGCCGTGTCCTTTCGACCCGTGGCTCCTTCCGGACTGACAGACCCGTTTCGGGATTCTCCGAAGCTCACACCACAAATCGAATCTTACTAACGCTTTCCAAACGTCTGCCGCACGAAGTCGAATTCGACTGCGTTTTTGGCTCGACGCGTGCACTCGCGTGACCCGTGAACGCACAAGCCCACTCGGAGGGCGTAAGCCCGAGAACCCGGTTTCCCAAGTTCGCGCTGACCGTAATCATGCTTGCAGTTCTTGCTGCCGGATGGTGGATCAACACGCGCCAACACATAAGCGAGGCGCTGATGAGCACGGACGCGACCTCGCCCGACACGGTTAAGTCACTCGTTCACCTTGAAAGCTTCGTGGTTAACCTCGCCGATCGCGATCAATCGGCGTTTCTGAAAGTAGGCATCGATCTCGGTATCGGCGAGACGGGAAAGAAGCAACCGATGATCGACAAAGGCTCACTGTTATCCTCCAAGATTCGTGACGTGATCCTCTCTGTGCTGACCACCTGCCAGTCCACCGACCTGCTCGCCCCGGACGGCAAAGCGAAGCTGAAGCAGCGACTGCTGGAGGCCATCAGGGAGCAGATCCCCGATCTTCCTGTTAGAGAAGTCTACTTCACCGAGTTCCTTGTTCAACGCTAAGCCGGTGGAAAACAAACGACCCGTTACCGAAATCGAATCCAACTCCGGATCAGCCAGGGCGGCAGACGATCCCTGGGCATATGTCAGCTTGCTCCCCTGCGTACTCAGCGCGGAAATCGGAGCGCCACACTTCACTGTTGGCGACCTGCTGGATCTTGACGTCGGCTCGGTCATCAACTCGCACTACCCGACGGCGAGTCCCGTAGCTCTCTGGGTGAACGGCGTGAAGCTGTGCCGGGCAGAATTCGATGTCTTAGGAAATCGGCTCGGGATTCGCATTACCGAGCCTTATTAGAGACCATCATGAAAACACGTCGAGCTAAACCCTCCCGTCAACCAGCCGGGCTGCGGCGAGTCATCGGAAGCCTTCGGCGCCTCCTGCTGGTTGCCAGGCGGTGGAGTCGAACCATCTCCTTAAAGCACCGTGAGAATCAAATGCGTCTCTGCGAGACGCTTTCACTCGGGGATAGAAGATTTCTGGCCGTTGTGCTGGTTGAGCAGCAGAAATACCTGGTAGGGGGAGCTCCGAATTCGGTGGCACTGCTTGCGAAGTTGCCCTCTCAGGCGCAAATGGCCTCGCGGGATGACGAGGTGCACCTTTTGTGACGCCTCGCCTGCCACAGATCGTCCGGCGAGCGGCTGTCCACTGCGTGCTTTGCCTCGGGGTGGGAATGGCAGCGACCACGCGCGCCTGGGCAGGACCGCCTGCGGATCCGCCGGTGAGCTCGCTGCCCCTGTCCGGTATCGGAGGAAACGGACAGGTGACCTGGACGATTGTCGCCCTGCTCACTGTGCTGACGCTGATTCCGGCTCTGCTGGTGTCCATAACACCGTTCTCCCGGATCCTGATCGTATTCCACTTTTTACGTCAGGCCTTGGGAACCCAGACGGTTCCCACCAACCAGACTCTTATCGGCCTGGCCTTGTTTCTCACTTACTTCGTGATGCAGCCGGTGGGGGCGCAAGTTTACGACAGCGCCATCGTTCCGTTGCAGTCCGGCAGGATCACCGCGATACAGGCCTTAGATGTGGGCTCGAAGCCTCTGCGGACTTTCATGCTGCATTACACGCGCGAGCGCGATCTGGCGTTGTTTGTCGATCTGGCCAAAACACCTCGACCCAGGAATTCAGATGACCTCCCGATGCGTGTCGTGATTCCGGCATACCTGATTTCGGAGCTCAAAACCGGCTTCCAGATCGGCATGGTCCTGTTTCTGCCATTCCTGGTCATTGATCTGGTCGTGGCCTCGATCACTACCTCCGTGGGAATGATGCAACTGCCGCCGGTCGTAATCTCGACCCCGCTCAAGATCATTCTCTTTGTCGTGGTTGATGGCTGGAATCTGGTCGTAGGGTCCCTGCTGAAGAGCTTTTACTAGAAAGGTCCACACAATGTCCCCAGACCGGTTTATCACGTTGGCGAGGTCGACCTTTGAGATTACTCTGTGGCTCAGCGCGCCTGTCCTGATCGTTACCGTCATTGTCGGACTGACGGTCAGCGTCATTCAGACCTTGACTTCCATTCAGGAGATGTCCATCAGCATCGTAGCGAGGCTGGTATCGGTCGGAGCCGTAGCCTTCGTCATGATGCCGTGGTTTCTGAAGAAGCTCGAGTTCTTTACCCTGCAGCTCCTGTCTGATTTTCACCCCTACGTGCACTAGTTGGCGTTAGTGCTACGTGCGATAGCGTGGACGTTCAAACACAACTCGAAGGGTTCCTGTATCCGGCCATGACGAGATTCTTGTTCGTCGGCATTCGCGTCAGCACAGTGATGGTCCTCCTGCCCTTTCTCGGCAGCGGAGCGATCGCGGCGAGAATCAGGGCCGCCTTGGCTGTGACACTCTCGGCATTTATGTGCGCCATTTATCACCCGCCAGCGGCGGAGCTGCTCAAGGTCAACTGGGTATCGATTGCGCTGAGCGAAGCGATGATCGGTCTGGCGCTCGGCCTCAGTGTTCAATTCGTATTCGAGGCAGCCCAGGTGGCTGGCCAGGTCTGTGGGCTGCAGATGGGGCATTCGCTCGAGAGCCTCATCGATCCCACGACTCAGGCGCAGAGCCCCGCAATCGCAATTTTCTACTACCTGATTGCGACGTCGATCTTCCTTCGCCTCGACGTCCACCATTGGCTGCTGCGCGCTCTCTCGGGGAGTTTCGAGTATCTGCCGCCCGGCAGCCTGATGACCAACAAGGCGGTCGTTGAAGAGATGCTAAGAGCCTCCGCCACGATGTTGAGCGTGGGCGTGCAGATTGCCGCCCCCCTGATCCTGTCGGCCTTGATGATCGACCTCGCGCTGGGTTTCATCGGGCGCGCCAGCCCTCAATTACCGGTGATGTTGATCGGGATTTCCGTAAAGGATCTGCTGGGCGTGGCCATGATTGGCGCGACCCTAGCTTTTTGGCCAAACCAGTTTGAGGGACATTTCGAGCGCGCCATTCGCGCGGGCGAGCACATGCTGCGACTCGCACATTAGGAACCTTGACCGATGGCAGACAATCGGACCGAGAAAGCGACGCCACGCCGGCGTCAGAAGGCAAGGGAGGAAGGCCAAGTCCTTCGCAGCCGGGAACTCTCGGCGTCCCTGGCTCTGTTGACGCTGGTCATGGTCCTTGCGTGGCAGCCTTTTCTGTCATGGAGGAATCAGTGGCGGGCGTTGTGGTGCAACCTCCTGGCGCTGGCAACCTCCGGCGATCTCCAGTCGCCGCTCCCCGCCTTGCGGCAGGTGGCGCTGATGGCGGCGCGCTGGGCTCTCCCGGCGGTCTGCGCAGCCACGGGAGTTTCGGCCCTGGCAAGTATCGCTCAGGGGGGCATGAACTTCAGCACGAAAGCCCTGATGCCCAAGTTCAGCCGGCTGAGCCCGGCAAGCAACCTGGGTCGCATGTTCTCACTGGGCGGTGTCAGCAACACTCTTAAAACGCTGGTGCCGCTCTCTTTCATCGCCTATCTCTGCTCTGGGCTGATTGCGCGCGATTGGACGCAGATGACCCTCGCCGCTCACGTCGCGCCAGCCGCGGCCGCGGCCTGGATTCTGAGCCGGCTCTTCGAGGTGAGCTGGAAAGCGTCGCTTATTTTCCTTGCCTGGTCCGGGCTCGACTACTTCTTCCAGAAGCTCAACTATGAGCGCAGCCTGCGCATGACCAAGGAAGAAATCCGGCAGGAAGGCAAGGACACCGAGGGCAATCCGCAGAACAAGCGGAGGATTCGCAAGACACAGTTTGGAGTGGTCCCCGTTTTTGAGACAACAAGTTAAGACTCAAAAT
>JASHQD010000750.1 GCA_030037755.1 Terriglobia bacterium | reverse complement strand
GGGTAGCGATTCCCATCGTCAGGAACGTGGATCTCCGTCTTGACTCCCCGCACGGTCCCAAGCAGGGTTGCGATCCGCTCGACGCGCTGGTTCCATTGGCGGTAGAGTGCGTTCGAGTCGATCTTCAGCCAGGTCTCCACTGCGGCCAGGCAGCCCATGACCTCTTCCTTGCCGACCTTCATCGCCCGGCAGACCGCGCCTTCGTACGGATTCGTGTTCAGCAGCGCGGCCTCAATGAGGTCCTTGCGGCCGAGCAGCAGCCCGCTGCACTGCGGTCCGCACAATCCTTTGCCGCCGGAGAACGTGTAGAGATCGACGCCCATGCGCGCGTATAGCTTGATGTTCCCGATGGGCGGAATTCCGGCGGCATCATCGAGCAGCAGCGGAACCTGATGCGCGTGAGCGATGGCGATCTCCTTCTGAAGCGCCTCGCCCAGGTGAGTGGTGTAAATCATCGCCGTCTTCTCATTGATGGCAGCTCCGATCTCGTCGGGGGAGAAGGCGAGGACAAGCGTTCCGCCTGCCAGACGGATGGCGCTATCGAACGCGCTGCGCCCGCCGGACATGATCACTTCGTGCTTGAGCCCGGACGTGTCCGGAAGCTGCCAGATATTGCTGGGATCGCTTCCCGCGATGCAGGCCGCGGTCGCCGAAGCCATGGCGCCCGCAGCGCCCGAGGTCACCATGCCGCTCGGAGCGCCGGTCAGTTCGGCAAGTTTCCGGCCTGCTGCGCGCTGCAGCTCGAGAATATTGACGAAATGGCGCGCAGCTTCCACCTGCGCCGCCCGGACCTCGGGCCATTCGAGCGAACCGCTGAGATACGTCCAAGTGCCGCGGCAATTGATGACGGTCCTGACGCCCAGGCGCTTGTAAATGTTGTCCGAGGGATCGACGCTCGCGAGGCTAGCTGCCCTCGCGTAGAGATCGCGCGCCGTAATCTGCGCGAGCAGAGGCGCGGCCACAACCCACTTCATGAAGGAGCGACGACCAGTTGACGACTGCGTTTTCATTGGCAGCATCCTTTCGTCCCGTAAAGCAGCGATCGCTGTAGCGGCGCTGTCCCCAGCGCTGGAAGCCGCCGGTGAGGACACCGGCGCTACAGCGACCGCGGGTGCCCGGCGCGGGCTCAATCGGGGTTCTTCGGCAGAGGAACGAACGCTCGCAGTGCGAGAATGTGAGCCTTCGCTCCGGGCGCATCCTGATTGTAGAAACCGACGGTGCAATTAGGCCGGAAGTAGTAAGCGTCCCCGGACTTGGCCGGGTACAAGCCTACGATTCCGTCTGTTCCGCTCCCGGCCGCCATCTTCCCTTCCCCGTCAAGTACCAGGTAAATCTCTTCCTCGACCTCGTGGTGATGGGGCGAATTCGTCCCACCCGGGGCGAAGTCCATGAGGAAGAAATCGGCGACTTCAAAAGTCGCGTTGATGCGATCGCGCGACGCAGTGCGCGGTCCGATCAGAAGCTTGTAAAGAACCGACGCCGGGTGGCCCTCGACTGTCCGCTCCTTCAACTCGTCCAGGTTCGCGACCATAGGCTTCGGCGACTGCGGCAGGACCGAAATCTCCGGCGGAATGCTTATCGTGGCGATTACTAGCCGAAACGGTTCCTTTGAAGTGTTGGCCACGCTGTGACGAATCATCGGCGGCACATAGGCGAAGTCATCCTTGCGCATGGCGCGCGTTTCGTCACCCTCGTGCAGCAACCCGCTGCCGCCCAGCACGAAGAAAAGTCCCTCCTGCCGCGGATACTCGGCGGCTTGACAGGAGCCGCGGCCGTCAATCGTCACCTCGCCAAAGCGTACGACGCTCTGCAGAGCATGAGCTTCGGCGTCTTCCTCGCCGAAAATGGGCGTGTAGTGACAGGAATCGGTGCTGAGATCGGCGCGGCGCTCGCTCAAGTCCGGCACGTATCGGCGGAGCCATGTGGGCGCGATTCCGTGTTCCTGGGCGGGCAGCGGAACCGCAGTCACCAAGAGCATTATCAGGAGCGTTTTCATTTACTCTCCACGGCTGTCATTCTGAGCGCAGCGAAGAATCCCGGGCTCTTCAAAGTTCGAAAGATTGCAGAGATTCTTCGCTGCGCTCACAATGACAGGAGCCTAAAAGTCAGCAATTCACAACAGGTCTCTTCACATTACGGCAGCGAGAAAGCAAACAGATCGCTGCCGGCAGCCACCGCGACGTACTGCTTGCCATCGACTTCAAAGCTCATCGGCGAAGCGTGTAATCTCTGGCCGGTGTTGAAATGCCAGAGCGGCTTTCCGGTCTGCGCGTCCACGGATTCAAACGAGCCCGCAGGATCGCCGAAGAACACCAGGCCGCCGGCGGTGGTCATCGTGCCGGCCCAGTCGTCTTCGTCGCCGATCTGCCGGTACTTCCACTGAAACTGGCCGGTTTGGAGGTCGTAAGCCAGCAAGACGTTCTGACCGCGCTCGCCCGGGACGCCACGCGTGCCGGTGGCGTAATAAGACCGGCCCGGCGAGAACTTTTCCTGTCTCAAGGTGTAGATATCGCACTCCTCGAGAGACATGAAATAGAAAAGGTGCGTCGCCGGATTGAAAGACGGAGAGTAC
>JASHQD010000749.1 GCA_030037755.1 Terriglobia bacterium | reverse complement strand
GGAGAACGCGCCGCATTTGAGAGTTACGGTGCGCCCATGGCGGGTGTCACGGCCAATCGTTGAATCGAGCGAGTAGGGAATAGGGAGTAGGGAGTAGGGAGTAGGGAGTAGGGAGTAGGGAGTAGGGAGTAGGGAATAGTGGACTCGGAATGCGGAATTCGGAATTCGGAATTCGGAATAGTGAATAGTGAATAGTTAGAGCCTTCTCTGGTTTTTGGCTGTCCAGCTCTAAAGAATAGCCACTAACCCGTAGCAGCTAGCCACTGCGTACTAGCCACTAGTCACTAGCTGTCACTAGCCACTCGTCACTTGTCAGGTTTCTGTAGAAGCATGAAAGTTAACGTCAATCTCGCGCGCGCTCAGGGTTTCCGCCAACGGCACCTGATTGCCTGGTCCCTGCCAACATTGGCTGTCGCGGTGCTCCTCATGCTTCGCATGCTGGTGGGCGCAGAGACGGACTGGAGTCAGTATCGTGCCGTCCGCGCTTCGGCTGACAAAGAGGGCGCGCGGCAGATGGACTTGCTGACGCGAGAGGCCGCGCTGCATCGTAAGCTGGATGAGCCGGACAATCGCGCGCTGCTGAACGAGGTGCGTTTCATCAACAATCTTATCGAAGAACGCCGGCTGTCTTTCGGAGAGCTTGCCGACAAGGTCGCGGCCCTCCTGCCGCCGCAAGCGCGCCTGGCTGGTCTGAGCATGCCCGATGCTACCGGCGATCCGTTGGTGCATTTCGCCGTCGAAGGAGCGGGCGAAGAGCCGGTTGAAACATTCCTGGCCAATCTCGAGAATTCCCCGGACTTCAGAGACCTCGTCATCACGAATCAGGGTTTCGAAGAGCAGAACAGCGGCGGCGGCGGTGGTGGCGCCCCGGTGAGCATCACCTGTAACGCCCAGTATATTGGCGGGCGAGCCCCCTTGACGGCGCTCCCGGTCAAGGCAGCGGCCCCTGCCGGCGAGAATGTGCTGAGTGCGCCCGCACCCAATGTGAAGAATGAAACCAAGGCTCCAGCGGGGCTGGGAATGCCGGTGACCGCCAAGCCGGCCACAGGGCAGGTTCCATTGCGCGCAGGCAAGACGGCCGCCGCAGCGCAAATCGTGCCGCCCGCAACGCAGCCGGCTGTGAACAAGCCTGCGGCGGGACCCGCAATCCCGGCGCCTGGAGCCCCGGTTCACGTCGGAACGCCGGTGCCTGTGACGCCGCAGCCGGCGTCCGGACAATCGCAACCGGCGCAACCGGCGCAACCGCAGTGACATGGCAAAACTGAGACGCAAAACGCTGCTCCGCATCCTCGAAACCGCCGCATTCGGCATGGTTGCGCTCGACGTGTTGTTCTACCTGGCCGTTGCGCGGCCTCTGGCTGACGGCGTCAGGGATCAGCAGCAGAGATTCGCCGACGCCCGCCAGCAGGTGCATCTGATCCAGGCGCGCATCGGACAGGCTCAGGACGAGTTGAACGCGCTTCCTTCCACCGACGCGGCCATGAAAAAGTTTCTGCAAGCGCACGTACCGCCGCGGCAGCGCGGATACTCGCGGGCCGCCGGCCTGGTGCACAAGCTGACGGATGACTCGAACGTGCAGTTGAAGGGGGTACACTACCGGCTCACTGTCGATCCCAAGGAGCCGCTGGAGCGGCTCGGAATCCAGGCCAATGTCGAGGGACCGTTCGAAGGTCTGCTGAAATTCGCCCACTCGCTCGAGACCACCGAGGACTTGCTGCTGGTGCGCGGCGTGATTCTCCAGCCTGGCGATAACGGCGGTCTGGGACTCCGGCTGCTCGCCGAGCTTTATGTGACGCCCTGATGGCTAATACGATCAAAGATCCGCGAATCCGCCGCTGGGCCACTCTGGGCTTGTTCGTGGCGTGCGCGCTGTTGCTGCTCAAAATCGTGCTCAACGCCGTCGGCGTGTTGGGCGGGCCGAGCAGCACGGTCACTTCCGCGCCAGCCTCACCGTCCGCGGATTCGAGCGCCGCCCGCGCTGCCTCTTCGTTGGCGTCGAGTCCGGTGCCCATCGGCACCAGCGCGGCCGAACTGCATCTGGACGAACTCGCACAACTGAACGAACGCCCGCTGCCGGACTTCCAGCGCAATCCTTTCCAGTACGGTCCGACACCCCAGGAAATCAAGGCGCAGCAGCAGGCCGAGGAGCTGGCCAAGAATCCGCCTCCTCCGGTAGCGCCGCCTCCGCCGCCAGTGCCCTTTGCGGCTATCGGCTACCAGCAGTCCGCCGCCGGCCAGCGTACCGCCTATTTATGCGTGATGGGCGCGGGCGCAGCCACGCCCGGAACTCCAGCCGCCCCTGGCGGGCACTGCGCGGAAGACCAGGCGCCTTACGCCGTCCGGGAAGGGCAGGAGTTCGGTCAGCATTTCAAAGTTCTACGGATTACAGACTCGATGGTCGAAGTCGAAGATGAGAGCTATCACCAAACCGTCCAGCTTCCCTTTCCGCAATAACCCGCGGAAGCGGCGCGCCTTCCGCGATCGATCTTCATGCGGCTACGGCATGATGATCATGATGATGGCGGTCACCGTTCTGCTCATCGGGCTGCTGGTGGAGTTGCCCAGTGTTGCGCAGGAAGCGCGACGCGAGCACGAGGAGGAGCTGATCTTCCGCGGGAACCAGTACGCCCGCGCCATTTACCTCTTCCAGCAGCATTTCAATCGCTATCCCAATTCCCTGAAAGAGCTGGTTCACACCGACAATCTGAGTTTTCTGCGCAAGCCCTGGCCCGATCCCATGACCCCGGGCGGCAAGTGGCGCTTCGTGCACGTTTCCGGCAATGGCGGTCTGATCGACTCCTGGACGATGGGCCCGCAAATGAGCAATGGCCAGGGGAACACCAACGCGCTCGGCAGCTTCAGCAACTCGGGCAACTCCTCGAGCGGATTCGGCGGCCAATCCGGGTTCGGCGGTCAATCGGGATTCGGTGGCCAGTCCGGTTTTGGCGGTCAGTCTGGCTTTGGAGGATCGTCCAGCTATGGGGGATCTTCGGGGTTCGGCGGATCGTCGAGCTATGGGGGATCTTCGGGGTTCGGCGGATCGTCCGGATTCGGCGGATCATCAGGATTTGGCGGTTCGAGCAGCTTCGGCGGTGGCAGCAGCTTCGGCGGGTCGAGTGGAGGAATGAGTTCGTCGTCTGGAGGGTCGTTCGATTGGCCGAGCGGCGGATCGTCCGGTTTCGGTGGCTCGAATTCCTCTTCATCTTCTTCATCCGGCTTTGGTGGCTCAGGCTCGGGTAGCTCCGATTCTTTCGGATCAAGCGGGGGTTACGGCCCATCAAGCTCGAGTTCCGGTAATCCTTCCGGCGTTCCCGGCGCCGCGTCTTCCACGGCGCCCGGCCGCCCGCGGGACTCGAACGGCAAGCCAAAGCAGTCCCCGGACTGTCAGGGCACGGGCACGAAGCCTCTCAATCCGGAATCGCTCTACTCGCTGCCGGATTCGTCGTCGACGATGCAGGGCTTTGCCTTGAGCGGCGGAACGCAGGGTCTCGGGATCGCGGGGATAGCGAGTTGCAGCGATCAGAAATCTCTGCGCACGTGGAACAAGCACAAGGTCTACAGCGAGTGGGAATTCCTCGGCGTCGGATTCTCGGCCGGAGGCGCGGGTGGCCCGGTGCAAGCGGCGGCTCCGACTGGCGGTCTTCCGGGCAGCACGAACCAGGGAACGGGCCAGCCGGGCGGCGGGTTCGGAAGCACCAGCGGCTTCGGACAGCAAGGCAACAGCGGATTCGGCCAGAACAGCGGATTCGGCCAGAACAGCAGCGGATTTGGCCAGAACAGCAGCGGATTTGGCCAGGGCAGCAGCGGGTTTGGAGGATCTACTGGGTTCGGGAATCAGCAGGGGAATCAAACATACCCAGCCGGTCAGCCAGCGAATCCCCCGACGCCTGATAATCCGCCCAATAACCCTCCAGACAATTCGGGTCAGCCTCAGCAACCCGATAGCGGGCAGCCGCCGCCGTTATAGATGTTGGCCCTTGTCATAATCCCGCAGCGTCGCCGTCCATAGCCGGGAGCCTGTCTGGCTGTCTCATCTCACCCGTGACACAGGCCATTTCCTTATCGGTAAACATAACTTCGAGTAACTTGACACCCCTCCGGGCGCTGTGTTGCAATGGCGAGAGTCATACGCGCTGTGAGACGCTTACTTGCTGTGAGTGGTTCGTATTCTTAGATTGTCGAGGAGGATGAATGAACGAGCGGAGTGGTCCGTCCCGGGGGGCTTGGTGGCGCTTATCCCTCGTGGTTGCTATTATTTCACTGGCCCTGCTGCCTGCGGGCCTGATGCCCAAACGCGCGCACGGCATCGCCAGCACCACCTTTGCGAAGTCGGTACCAACGAATAAGAAGCCCGCAACGCCTGCGAACATCGGCTCTTGGGCCGCGCCGCATAATATCGGGGCGGTGGCGATCCACATGGCGCTGCTGTACACGGGCGAGGTGCTGATGTGGTACAGCGATCAGCCCATCGGCTCCGGTACCGGCTCGGTGGCCGTGGTCTGGAATCCGGGGACAAACACCGTTACCAGCGATAACGTTCCTTTCCCCTACGACATCTTCTGCTCCGGGGTTATCGAGCTGCCGAACGGTGAAGTCATGACGCTGGGCGGCAAGAACGACACCTACGGTAGCGGGTCGGATGCGGGTATTGCGACCGCCCTTCAGTTCAACCCCACGAACAACACCTGGACGCAGGCCAAGCCGATGAACTACGCGCGCTGGTATCCTTCCGACGTGGAATTGCCCAACGGCAACGTGATCGTTGCCTCGGGCGAGAACTATAACGCCACGCGCCTGGTGTTCCAGATGGAGGAATACAACTACACCACCAACACCTGGACTGTGCTCCCGTACACAGCCGACACCAGCAGCACAACCAACTTTTACCCGCACATGATCCTGCTGACCACGGGGGACGTTTTCATGGGGGGCATGGTGCAAAGCAACCTGATGTTCAATTCCAGCACCAACGCCTGGTCCACGAGTCCAGCGAATCCCAGTCTTTGGACCCGCATTTACGGCGGCACGGTCCTGCTGCCGGGCTTGACGCGAGTTCTTTCCGTGGGTGGCCGGCAAGAGAGCGATGAGACGGGCACGGCCACGAACAGCATCTCCTGGGTCGACTTTTCACAACCAACTCCGGCGTGGACCGACGGCTGCGGCAGCCAAAGCATCAACGGCATCGTCGGCAGTGCTAATCCGACGGGATGTATTGCCGAGTCGTCGGGCGGACCTCAGGCCATGGACGTGTTCAGAGAGAACACGAACCTGGTCCTTCTGCCGGACGGAACCGTGATGGCAGAAGGCGGCGGTCAGGGAGAGGGCAAGTACTCGAACCCGGTCTATTACCCGGATGACTTTAATCCGGTCACGAACACCTGGGCTTCGCGTACGACGGGTGACTGGGCCAGCCAGCAGGTGCAGCGCACCTACCACTCGACCTCGGTGTTGCTGCCCGACGGCCGCGTAGTCTCCGCAGGCTCCGATTGGGGATCTGATCCTCAATCGCTCGAAGTCTTCAGCCCGCCGTATCTCGAGACCGGCGGCACGCGTCCGACGATCACGAGCGCACCCACGAGCCTCACCTACGGGCAGCAATTCACCATCACCACGCCGGACGCATCGACCATCACGCGGGTGGCTTTGATCAAGGTGGCAAGCTGCACGCACGCGACGCGCTTCGATGAGCGCTTCGTGGATCTCACCTTTTCGATTGGCAACGGTCAGATCACCGCTACCGCGCCGGCGTCAGGTAATTACGCGCCTCCCGGATACTACATGCTCGACATTCTGAACTCGAGCGGTGTCCCGGCGAAAATGCCTTTCGTTCTGGTGAATTAGCCTCCACGTTCGGGCCGGGACCGCGTCCGTCGAGACGCGGTCCCGCCCGATCGCCGAACCTCTCCGTCCGAAGCCTCACGGACCGGAACCTTCCACGCGTTGCGATCCCAGAAGGAATCCGACCAGGCGATTTTCGCTAGCCGAGCTGCGGGAGTGCGGTGGCAGGGAGTTGCGGGTCGCCGGCAGCGCCGTTCGCCCGCACCGCGCGGCGATGATCGGCGAGAACTGCCAACAGGGAGCGTCGTTGCAAGGCCGAGCAATGAACGGTGCAGAGGGAGAGCGCTTCGAGAGAGCGTACCAGATTGTGAACCCGCCGCTGGTAATCGAGCAGGACGTCGGGTGAGCGTCCGTTGAAATACGCCCAAGACCAGTCTGACACCCAGCGCACCATCGGGCTGTGGCGGCGCAGTGTGGCGCGGTGCACCGGACCTTCGGGCTTCTTGAGCTGCTCCAGGCAGTCCGGTGCCGTCAGAAACACCAAGCGTCCGCTGCGCAGTAGATTTTGGCTCTGTAATCCGCTGGCATTGAGAGCGCGCGCCAGATTACTGAGGCAATTGGCGCTGGCCAGCACCACCACTTGCTGGCCTACTTCCAATCCTTCCTGAATGAAGCGAAGAAACTCGGTTGGACCCTCTTGCCGGCGAACCACAAGCTGGCACGAACGGGAAATGAGAGGAAACTTGATAGGGTTCTCTCCGGCACCCATATACATATAATCCGGTAGAGAAGCGATTTATGTCAATCATGAGAGCTCTTGAATTATCCAATTCAATAACGACAAACTGATGTACGACTTTACTCGAACTCTGAGCAAGACATGAAATAACCACAGCGAGGGCAGATCATCTTGCACCGCTGTGATTGCAATCGTGCCGAACAAACAGGGCAGAATTGGACTGGGAACTCTTCCGCAGGCGTTCCGGTCGAATCTGCCGACGTCGCAGGATCGTGCTGGATCGGGGATTGCTGTCGACTCATCCGGCCACCGTAGGAGTTCGATCCCAAAGCCCGCCCCACGTCATGCGTAGTGCTCGCGCAGGTAGTCCGCGATCGCTGCGTACGCCTGTTTCAACGTTTCCTCGTCAGGAAGAAAGACAATCCGGAAGTGACGCGTTCCCGGCGCCTGGCCGAAGCCGCTGCCGTGGACCAGCAGCACATGTTTCTCCCGGAGCAGACCCCGCACGAACTCTTCATCCCCGTCAGGAATATCGAGACGAGGGAACGCGTAGAACGCACCCTGCGGCGCCACGCAGCTCAAGCGCGGCGTCGAGTTGGCGAAGTGCACGGTGAGATCCCTGCGCCGGCGCAGCTTCGTTAGCACCTCCGGCAGATGGTCCTGCGGACCCTCAAGCGCGGGCCGGATGGCGTACTGCTCCGGATGATTGGCGCTCAGCCGACTGCGCAGCAGTTTCCCGATCCCGTCGACGTAAGGGGCAAGCGCGGCACGGTCGCCGCTTGCAATCGCCCAACCCACGCGCCAGCCGGGCGCGAGGTACGCTTTCGACAGCCCTCCAAATGTGATCACCGGCAGGTCCGGCGCCAGCGACGCCAGCGACACGTGCTCGCCTTCGAAAGTGAGCTTGTCGTAGATCTCGTCTGCAAAGACGACCAGATTGTGGCGCCGGGCGAGATCGGCCAATGCTTCAAGCGTACGGCGCGAGTAGATGTTCCCCGTCGGATTGTTGGGATTGATCACCACCAGCGCGCGCGTACGAGGAGTGATGCGCCGCGCGATGTCGTCGAGGTCCGGCTCCCATCCCGCGGACTCATCGAGCGCGTAGGCGTTCAGCTCAGCGCCGAGTTTGGCGAGCACCGCCCAGTAGAGCGGATACTCCGGGCACGGTGTCAGAATGTTTTCGCCCGGATTCACCAGCGCGGCAAAGCAGAGGTCCACCGCCTCGCTCACGCCTTGTGTCACGAAAACGCTCTGCACATTGCGGATTCCCTTGCGATGCGCTTCGCCGCGGATGGCATCGAGAGCTTCGGGCACGCCCATCGACGGCGCGTAGCCGCCGAAGCCGTCGCGCATCGCCTTGGCCACGGCCTCGATCAGCGCCGGCGGCGTGGCGAAGTCAAATTGCAAGGGATCGCCGATGTTGAGCGGCAGAATCTTGTGGCCCTGGCGCGCGACTTCTTCAGCGAGCACGGCCACGTCGCGGATGGCGTAGCGCACGTGCTCCAGGCGCGCGGCAGGGATGATCTCACGGACTGGAGTTGCAATTGTGCCCATGCCTCGGTTCTAACAGAAAGGGTGATCGGGGTCAATTCGGAGAGCCGAAGCGGGCAATTAGAGTGTTATGACCTCAGGCATGGGTAGACGTTGCGCCCCTCGCGCTAGCGCGCGATCGAAGGTCGCGAAGGCCATGGTGAAGCCCGCGCTTGCGACGTGCATAACATATTCACAAAGCCCAATCGCCTTAGCTGACCGCAAAACTACGAGCCGGGCAGGACGTAGAAGAACACGCCCAAAATCGCGTAGACGCCGAGCAGCATCAGGCCCTCCAGCCAATTCGTCTCGCCGTCCATGGCGACCACCACGACGGCGCCGACGGAAAGAATCACGGCAGCAATTTCGAGCGGATGAAACACCAGCGACATCGGCGCACCGAGGAGCGGTGAAAGCACCACCAGCAGCGGCGCTACGAAGAGCGCGATTTGCGTGCTGCTGCCGACCGCCGTGTGCAGCGCCAGGTCCATGCGGCCAGCGCGCGCCGCGAGAATGGCCGTGGAGTGTTCGGCGGCGTTACCGACGATGGCAACGACCACCAGGCCGACGAAAAGCTGGGTCCAGCGCAGCGACGTCGTCACGGCCGCGATCTGTCCGACCAGAAGCTCGCTCGCGATCGCCACCAGCGCTGCTGCACTGAACAGTAGCGCGACCGCAGCAGTGCGTCCGAGCGTGGGATGTTCCGGTCTGTCGCCGCGAAAAAGGCCGCGATGGGTCCTGAGGATGAAGAAAAGGCTGGCGACATATCCTGTGAGCAGCACGCCCGACACCCAGACGCTGAGATGCTCGATCCGCTGGCCGCTTGCTTCGAATGATCCGAAAACCGAGAGCTGAAACAGCGCCGGCATCACCAGAGCGACCACGGCCAAAAATAGCATGGACGCATTGGCGCCAACTGCGACGGCGCTGAAACTCAGCTTCTGGCGTCCCAGTCCCCCGATGAATGCAGCGAGGCCGAAAACCAGCAGCAGATTGCCGATGATGCTGCCCGTGATCGAGGCCTTCACGACTTCCACTTCGCCGCGCGAGAGCGCCAGCACGCCGATGATGAGTTCGGTGAGGTTGCCGAGTGTGGCGTTGAGCAATCCGCCGGCTGCGGGTCCCACGTGTACCGCCAGTTCTTCGGTGGCGTGTCCGAGCAGACCCGCCAAAGGCACGAGCGCCAGCGCCGCCGCCGCAAAGGTGAGCAGCGGATGGCCGCCGTACACGTCAAAGACGAGCGCAGCAGCGACCAGAGGAATCGTTATCTGCCGCCAACCGGCAAAGCGCCGCATTTCGACGAGAACGGAGTTCGACGCTGACATCGGATTCCAGCCCGTTCAGTGGAACAGGGGCGAGTTCTTCAGCACGAAGCGAGGCCGATCGACCGTGCCGGTGATCGTGAAAGGCACATCGATCGTGCCGTTGGCGGAGACTTTGGAGCCTAGCAGACCTGCCACGATTCCCTCGAACCCATTGCGCCGCGCCGCCATCTTACTCACGCCCTGATAGTCGAGCCGGCCTTCGCCCGCAAGCGCCAGCGCACCCGACGCCTCGATATCCATCCCGTTACCCACAATCGTGATCTGCCGGCTGTGAATCTCGCCGCCGCTGATCTCGAGATCGGCGGAGATAGACTGAAATGAGGATGCGTCGCCGGACTCCGGCCTGACTCGAAGAAGGTTCTTCATCAGCTCCATCAAATTGCGATCCAACTGCAGCGTGGGAAGCGTACCGTTGCGCACCACGATTTTCCCATCACCCTCTTTGTTGGCGAGCGGATCAGCGGACGCCACGTTCAAGCCCGTCAGCTCGAGTTGGCCATCAAGAGTGCCCGTGATCTTGTTGCTCGCGCCCGGAAAACTTGCCAGCAAGCGCGCGAGGTCAATGCCGGCCAGCGCCGTTTGGACGCCGTACCTCGCCGGCCGTGCCACTGAGTTCCACGCGAAGTCGCCGCTCACATGTCCGCCCGCAAGCTGCATGTTGAATTGACGCAGCGTGAGGCCGCCTGAGTACAGCTCGATTTGAGATTTGAGATCTCCGGCCTGCGCGCCTTCGAAGCGAGCTGACTTGGCGCTGAACGTTCCGTACGCCGCGATCGCACCGGGCGGGGAAACGACCGCCGCGCCGATCCCGGCCTGAAGGAGCGGGGGCCGAAACAAAGCTGCCGTCAGCATGGGTGCGGTGGGTCTGCGCGATCCGATGCTCGCCGGCGCCAGATTCAAGCCCAGAGCCTCAGGATTAACGCCGTCGAGCTCAACACCTACGTCATCGGCCTCGAATGATGGTGACTCGACCGTGCCGGAGGGCAGGGCATTGGATACTGTCACGCGTCCGCGTTCAAAGCGAATCTTGGCGATGGTCTCAGACGAGGGTGCGGGTTGCGGACTCCAGGCTGCCGGACGCACCACTGCGCGTGCCGGGCTTTCGGTGTTCCAGCGGCCATCGCCGGTGACGATCAGATTCACGCTGGGATGATCGAACTCCATCGATCGCACCACAACCTGACGGTAGAGGAGCGCGCGGGCATCAAGCTCCGCATCGACGCGCTCGATGTCCAGCAGGTGACCCTCGGGGAAGCCGGGCGGATTACCGATGGCAATGTTATCGGCACGCACGGCGATCACGGGCAGGATGGACAGGCTGAGTCGCCCGATCTCGACGCTGCGGCCGGTTCCCCGCT
>JASHQD010000748.1 GCA_030037755.1 Terriglobia bacterium | reverse complement strand
TTGATGTTCTTCTCGCGGATCATCAACTGCTCGATCTTGAGCGACATCTCGAACCACTCGGGATGGCCGGCGTTGCGTCCCAGTTGCTCCGACATGCGGCGCAAGACCCAGGCGCGCGGGTCTTCGGTGCGGTAGACGCGGTGGCCGAATCCCATCACCTTCTTCTTCTGGGAGAGCAGGCCATGGATGTAGTTGTCCACCTTGTCGATGCTTCCAAGATCGAGCAGCATCTTCATCACCTGCTCGTTGGCGCCGCCGTGCAGCGGACCCTTGAGCGTGCCGATGGCGGAGGTGATGGCGGAATGCATGTCGGAGAGCGTCGACGCGGTGACGCGCGCGGCGAACGTGGAGGCGTTGAAGCTGTGATCGGCGTGGAGCACGAGGGCTACGTCAAACCAGTGCGCGTCCTCGGGCTTGGGCACGCTTCCGGTCAGCATGTAGAGAAAATTCGCCGCGAAGCTGAGCTTCGGATCCGGCGCCACCGGCTCCTTGCCGTCGCGAATGCGTCCGAAAGCGGCCACGATGGTTCCCATCTGCCCGGTCAGGCGCAGCGCTTTGCGGCGGTTCGCTTCGAGCGAGATGTCCTCGGCTTCGGGATCGTAGAGCGAGAGCGCTGAGACTACGGTCCGCAGCGTCTCCATCGGATGCTGCGGAGGCGGGAGGCGCTTCATCAGATCGATGATCTCCGCAGCCACGGGCCGGTTCTCCGCCAGCTGCTGCGTCAACTCGTCGAGCTCGGCACGTTTTGGCAACCGACCGTACCAGAGCAGGTACACGACCTCTTCGAACGTGGAATGTTCGGCCAGATCCTTGATGTCGTAGCCGCGATAGGTGAGAATTCCGCGTTCTCCGTCGATGGAGCAGATTTCGGAATTGTCGATGACAACGTCTTGCAGTCCCAGTTTTACTTCCGGCATGTCGACCTCGGTGGCTTGAAAGCGTGATTAAAATCTATGATAGCACGAATAAAATTCGCGACCGCACCACGCGGCGTTCGGATTCCGTCAGGCTCTATTTCGCTGCCCGGACCGCCTGGGCGAGAAGGGGTTTCGAGGAATGCACCGCTGGATGCGAGAACTCCAGGACGCCATTATCCAGAGGAGTCCACCGCAGACTCCAGAGGTCTCGCAGATAGTTCTGATTCACCCGCCAGGGGGCCTTCTCGCCCTGCTTCGGCCACTTGTCGACGGCGCGCTGCATGTAGCCCGGCGTGAATTTCTCCACGAAGTTCGCTGCCGCTGTCTCGTCGCCGTTCCGGGGCGTGACCTGGCGAGTTCCTTTGCGCTCCATCAGATTCAAAAGACGGCACACGTACCCGCTGATCAGGTCGGCTTTCAGCGTCCAGGACGCGTTGATGTAGCCGAAAACGGCGGCGAGGTTCGGGATGCCGGAGAACATCACGCCTTTGTAAGCCAGCGTCCTGGCGAGATCGACGCGCTGGCCATCGACGACAATGTCGGCTCCGCCGAGCGCCTGCAGCTCGAGGCCGGTCGCCGTGACCACGATGTCTGCCTGCAACCCGGCTCCCGACTGCAGCCGTATGCCGCTTTCGGTGAACCGCTCAATTTGGTCCGTGACAACGCTGGCGCGTCCTGACTTGATCGCGCGGAAGAAATCTGAATCCGGCACCAGGCACAGCCGCTGGTCCCACGGATTGTAGCGCGGCATAAAATGCCTCGCTACGTCGCACTCGGGACCGAGTTCTTTGCGGACCATTTTGATAATCGCGGTCTTCACAAAGTTCGGCGAGCGCTGCGCCAGCTGATAGGCATACATCATGTAGCCGATGTTCTTCCAGCGGGCAAGCCCGTAAGCCCACGTCGCGGGCAGAACGCGGCGCAAGGCGTTCGCGATCTTGTCCTGCTCGGGCATGGAGACGATGTAGGTCGGCGAGCGCTGTAGCATGGTGACGCGCGCCGCCGTCTTTGCCAGAGCCGGCAGCAGCGTAACCGCCGTCGCGCCGCTGCCGATGATAACCACACGCTTGCCGGCATAGTCCAGATCGTCAGGCCAGGCTTGCGGATGAACCACGCGGCCGGCGAATCGGCTGATGTCCGGAAATTCGGGCAGGTAACCCGACGAATAGCGGTAATAGCCCGCGCAAGACAGGAGAAAGTTGCAGGTCACGGTGGCCGGCGTGGCGCGGCCATCGGGGTTATCGCGAATCGCGGTCACCGTCCACGTGGCGTCTTGCGACGACCACGACGCGCGCTCCACACGATGGCGGAATCGAATGTGCCGGTCGATGCCGGCGTCGCGTGCCGTCTCGGTGACGTAGTTGCGGATGTCCTCGCCCGGAGCGATCGCCTTGGTGCTCGTCCACGGTCGGAACGAATAGCCCATCGTCAGCATGTCGGAGTCGGAGCGCACGCCGGGATACCGGAACAGGTCCCACGTCCCGCCGATGCGCTCCCGCTGTTCGAGGATGGTGTAGGTCTTCCGGGGACAGTGCTTCTGCAAATGGTAGGCTGCGCCGATGCCGGACAAACCCGCGCCCATGATCAGCACGTCGAAGTGTTCCGCACTCATCGGTCGCTCCGCTGCCCGTGCATTCTTGCTTTCTCCCTGCACAGCCAGGAGTGGCTGTGCCACTGGCCTGAATTAACTCGTGAACAGGCCGCCATTGGGAGAGAGCCATTGGCCGGTGAAATAAGAACTATCGTCGCTCGCGAGGAAAAGCGCGGTTTGCGCAATTTCGCAGGGCTGACCCCAACGGCCCGCTGGTATCTGCGAAATGGTGAACGCCCGGAAGAGCGGAGACATCGATTGGGTCATCGGCGTCTCGACCCAGCCCGGGCAGATGGCGTTCACCCGGATGCCGCGCGATGAGACCTCGCGGGCGACCGATCGCGTGAAGCCGAGGATTGCGCTCTTGGCCGCGCCGTAGTGCGGCGCCACCTCAATGCCCCGCAGTCCTGCCACGCTGGAGAGGTTGATAATCGCGCCGCGGTTGCGCGCGCTCATCAACTTCAACGCTTCGCGAGTGCAGAAGAAGGTTCCGTTCAGGTGGACGCCGATCATGCGGTGCCATTCCTCGTCGGTCATCTCCTGGGTGATGTCCCAGTGAGTGCGGATGGGGCCGCCGCTCATGAGTTCGCCCACGCGCGCTTCCGCCTTGCGATTCGTCTCCTCCATTTTCAAGTTTTCGGCAATGCCGGCGTTATTCACCAGAATGTCGAGCGATCCCAAGCGGCGCGCCACCGAGTCAAACATATCCTTCACCTCGGCGCTCGAAGAAACGTCGGCTTTGATCGCGATGGCGCGGTTGCCGTCCATACCCACGGCCCGTACAGTTGCCTCGGCAGCCTCCAGGACGACGTCATTCACGACGACCTGCGCACCCTCTTCCACGAAGAGTTGTGCAATGGCCCTTCCGATGCCGGAACCTGCTCCGGTGATCAGGGCAATTCGGCCTTCGAGCTTCATCGCGTGACCTCGAGTAACGGCCCGCAAAGTGTACATCAAGCCAGCGCGGGTTGCGACCAGAAAACGTGGCCAGCCCAACGTGGCCGGGAACCGGCTGTGGCGGCGGTGTCCTCACCGCCGGAACCGCAGCGACCCGGCGGCGCTGGGGACAGCGCCGCTACAGGGCCTCAGCGCGTGAACGGTTTCGCGCTCAGAATCTTCCCGCCTTCTTCAATCGTGTAAGTTGAGTTGGCTGCGAGGTGCTGGAGTTCGTCCTTCTGGCCGCTCGGCCAGACGATGGTGACGTCGGCCGCGGTCGCGTGGCCCATTCCGAAGGTCAGAGTAAACTCGCTCTCGGAGCAGTAGCTCGAGCCCGAGTGGACGGTCTGCCAGTCGTCGGGCAGGGGCTGCCCGCTGAAGTGGACGCCGACCTGGGCGCCGATGCCGTCGCGATTCGATTTCGTGCCGATGGTGCGGACGCGGATGGCGTTGTTGCGGTCGCCGCCGGCGTTGTGAAAGAGGTACGCGGGACCGCCGTTGGTGGCGAGCAGAACGTCGGGCGCGCCGTCGTTGTCGATATCGGCGTAAGCGGCGCCGCGTCCGACGAGCGCCTTGGAAAACCCGGCCTGCTTGCCGACCTCCTCGAAGCGGACGTTGCCCCTGGTATCGCGGCCCTCGTCGTGGAAGAGCAGCGGCGGCTCCGCGTAGCTCACCTGGGGCTGGATGCGGTTGATGTCGGGCTCGATGTGGCCATCGGTGACGAAGAGATCGTCGAGCCCGTCGAGATCGTAATCGAAGAAGAAGATGCCAAAGGAGAGCGAAAGCAGGCTGGCGCGACCGACGGACGATAAGGGCGCGATGTCGATGAAAAACTTGTTTTTCTCGTTGTGATAGAGCCCGATCATCTGGTTCGAGAAGTTGCCGATGGCGAGGCTCGGGTAGCCTGAGCCGTCGAAATCGATTGCGGTGATGCCCATGCCGCCACGCGCGATGCCGTCCTCGCTGAAGGCGATGCCGGCCTGCACCGCCTGCTCGGTAAAGGTGCCGTTGTGATTGTTGTGGTAAAGCTTGTTGGGCTGCGTGTCGTTGGCGACGGCGATGTCAGGCCAGCCGTCCTGGTCGTAATCGATCACGGACGCGCCCAGCGATTTGCCAGTCGTATCCTCGATGCCGGCCTTGCCCGTCACGTCCTCAAATCGACCGTTCCCCAGGTTGTGAAACAGGCGGCAGGTGTCGCCATGGTATGCCTCGGGAGTGCAGTAGGACTTGGTGTGGCCGTCGAGTGAACAATAGATGTCGGTCCTCGGGGTCCACTTCACATAATTGGTTACGAAGAGATCGAGCTTGCCGTCGCGATCGTAATCGAGCCAGGCGGCGCTGGCGCCGAACCCCGTATTGCCCACGCCGGCCTCGCGCGTCACGTCTTTGAACGTGCCATTGTGCTGGTTGTGGAACAGTTTCGACTCGCCGAGGCCCGTGACGTAGATGTCGTCCCAGCCGTCGTTGTCGTAATCGCCGACGGCCACGCCCATGCCGTACATCTCGATGGCGAGACCCGCGTGCGCGGTGACATCGGTGAACTTCCCGTTGCCATCGTTGTGGTAGAGCTTCATGGTGCGGCGCTGGCCGCTGGGATGGTCGGGAAAATCGCCACCCTGGATGAGCAGAATGTCGGGCTTGCCGTCGTTGTCATAGTCGATGAAGGCGCAGCCCGCGCCCATCGTCTCAGGGAGATACTTCTTGCCAAAGGCGCCCGTGTAATGGACGAAGTTGATGCCGGCCTGTTTGGTGATATCGACGAAATGAACCGAAGTGTCGGCTTCTGCACGGTTCGTGGAAAGCGGGACGCGCAGAGCCAGCAGAATTGCAATGCTTCCGAGGCAGAGAACCGCGATTCGCACGAAAGCGGATCCAACACAGAGGACACGGAGACCACGGAGGCCGCAACCGAAACGGCCGGCAGTGGCAAGTGGCAAGTGACAAGTGGCGAGCGACGAGCCGCGCTGTGGTTGCCAAGAACGGGGATCATGCGGCCGGGTTGCAGCCGTTTCGCTGGCTCTGTGTTCTCCGTGCTCTCTGTGTTGAAAATCTTGCAGGTAGTTCACTTGAGCTTGCCTCCGGGCTCAAGCGCGGGGTTTTGAGCTGTGGATGTGGACTGGGTGTTCGCGTTTCGCGCTGTGCGAACCCTGTTTTCTATCTCCGGCGTTACTTTGCGGGCCTTCGCGTACTCGCCCGCCGTTCCGAGCGCGACGGAGACATGCTCATGGATCGGCTGCGCCTCGTTATTGTCGTCAGGATGCGCCAGTTTGTAGGCGCCGGCGATGGCCTGCGACGCCTCATTCGCTTTGAACCGCATATAGAGCTTTTCCTCACGAGTTGCCTGCGCATCGTCGCCTAAGCCGCGATAGCAGAGCATCAGGTTGTAATGCGCCTCGAGATCCTCGGGGTCGATGCTCAGCGTTCGATCGTACTCAGCCACAGCGTCCTTATATTTGCGCTGAAGGAATAGCATGCGTCCCATCTGGTTGCGATTCACCCGATCCCTCGGGTACGGTGCGGCCGCAAGAGCGAACTGCTGATAGGCGCCCGCGTAGTCGCCGTCTGTTTTGAGGGCGAGGCCGTCGAAATAGTGGGCGCTGGCGAGGTTCGGGTTGAGCGCCAGCGCTCTCGCCAGCATCGGCTTGGCCGCATCGGTGTTGCCCTCCTGGATGCGCGCGCGGGCCACGTTCACCCAGCCGTCCGCGTAATCCGGACGGACCTTGTTGACCGTCAGAAATGCGCGCTCCGCGCCTTTCAAGTCGCCTTGGAGGAGCAGCCCGATGCCGTAATCATTCCAGCGCTCCCAATCGTGTGGATCGAGCGCCATCGCCTCTTGAAAGCCCGAGTCACCTCTGGTTGCGGCGGTCACGGGGACGGTCTTGGTATTTTCGGCGATGACAACGACGGGCACGTCCGGAATGCCCTTGATACTTTCGGAGTCGCCCGCGGTCGAGCCCGAGAACACCCACTTGCCGTCATCGTAATCTTTGGTTACGTCCGGATGCGGATCGGAAGAATCGCGCACGCCCGCGAACGCCCACTGTGTGTTCCACCACATGAATTTCCGGTAGTTCAGCCTGGCCGTGAACGTGATGTGATCGCCGGCGTCGCGCGGCACCTGAAGCCGGTAGTGAACCGTGTCTGCGGCGCCTGGCGGGATGAGGTGAGCGTAGACCACGGCGCGCGTGGACCAGGCATTGCGCTTATTGATCACGTTGCCGTGCTCGTCGAGCTGCAGCGACTTGTAGAAGTGCGCGCCCGGATCGACCGGACCCTTGCCGCCGTCCGCCGCCTCGCCGCTCCAGAAGATCACACGTCCTTTACTGTCGCGGGCCTGCAGTTCGACCCAGCAATCGAAGGCGTCTACCGTGCCGCCCGGGAAGAAGTGACCGAGTTTTCGTGTTCGGACCACAACTTCCACGCGCGCTGTCTCGCCCGGATACAGGCTGGCATTAGCCCGGCCGAGGGGCGCTTCCAGCAGCGCCGGCGGCGCGTTGATCGTCAGGGAAGATGAGAGTCCCTGTTCAGACTCCTCGCCCACGGCGAATGTGCTTGCGAGTTGCGGACCGGTGCTGGTGGTCGTTTTTGTTACGGCAGGCGATTCCGCCGGCTCCTGCGCCAGCGCAAAGATGTCAATGCTGAGCGCGCCTTTCAGGAACTTCTCCACTTCGGCCACCTGGGCCTGGTCGCCGTACGACGTGGGAACGGCGGTGTTCGCCGCCGCGAATCGGTGCGAGTGAACGAATCCTTTGATGTTGCCGAAATCGTTGGAGCGCACCAGCGGCATGTGGCAGTCCTCGCACTCCTGCGATTTGGGCGGATAGTAAAACGAGCGCGCGCCCTGCCCGGAAACGCCGCTGGCCTGCCAATTATCGTAATCGTCGAAGCCGCGGATCCAGCGATAGTGATTCACCGGCACGTCGAGGTGGACCTTATGGCAAGCGGAGCAGAAGTCGGGCGTCTGGCCGTGATCCTTATGAAAGGCCTTCAGAAAGGCGGCACGATGCGGCTTGGGGTCGAGCTTTACATCGTAGTCGTGCAGAAAACGCAGGAGCCGGTTGTGACTTTCGGCCATTTCCGCGAGCTTGGGATACTCAAAAGTGATGCCGCCCTGGCCCATGCTGCTGTCGACGTGAACGATCGCATGGCACGACATGCAGCCGAGACCGTTCTGTCCCGCGGGCGTGTTCTCAATGTCGCGGATGGGAGACTTCTGCATCTTGCCGGCGATAATCAGGGCGTGATCGTGACAAC
>JASHQD010000747.1 GCA_030037755.1 Terriglobia bacterium | reverse complement strand
CTCTCCGGCATACTGCCGGCGCGTGCGGACGTACGCGTTACGAACAAAATCTGGAGGATGGAGAGATCAAATTGAAAATCGGACGCGCGATTGGAATCGTGTTGATGAGTTGCGTGGCGGCCGGCGCCCAGACGAACAGCTACACGGTGACGCCCATCGTGAACAACACACAAGACTCGTACCTGATCAATCCCTGGGGACTGTCGCGTCCCACGAGTTCGGCGAAGGGCGAGAACGAGTGGTGGGTTTCGGACAACGGCACAGGCTACACGACCCTCTACTATGCTGACAAGTCCGGCAGCCAGTCGCTGGCTGCCCTGGTGATTACGATCCCGAGCGCGAACGGAACCGGCACGGGGACGCCTACGGGAACGGCTTACAACAGCGGACTTGGACCGGGGCCGGGCGTCAACAATTTCACCTTCGCGACCGAAGACGGGACGATATCCAATTGGAACGCCGGCCAGGAGCCCGAGTCTGGAGGAAGCTCCTGTAGCGAATGTCACGTGACCACCACCACCATCATGGTGAACAACTCGAGCAAGGGCGCCTCTTACTTCGGGTTGGCGCTGGCCACAAACGCCACTACCAAGGAGCCTGCGTATTACGCCTCGAATTTCAACGGCGGTGTGGAAGCGTACGACGCTACGACATTTCTTGCCTTGACCTTGTCCGGGACCTTCTCCGATCCCAGCATTCCCGCCGGCTACAAGCCCTATGGCATTCAGACGATCGGCTCGAGGATCTGGGTCACGTTTTACAATGGAACTTCGGGCGGCTACGTGGACGCTTTCGACACGAACGGCAATCTCAAGCTGCGGCTCGCCAGGGGAAGCTTTTCCGGGCCCTGGGGCGTGGCACAAGCGCCCGCGAGTTTCGGAGCGTTGAGCAATATGTTGTTGGTGGCGAATGCGACCAGCGGAGAAATCGGCGCCTATAGTCCGACCAGCGGTGCGTTCGAGGGCTTCCTCGAGGACTCGACCGGCGCTGCCATCGTGATCCCGGGGATTTGGGGAATCTCGTTCGGTAACGGCAACAAGGAATCAGGTCCGACGACGACTCTCTACTACAACGCGGGCGGCGGCCAGTACAATGTCGGCACCTTTGGGGCGATCACGGCGAACTGAATTGTGAGAGCTGGGGTGCTTCAGGGCAGCGCGAACGCCACGTAAGCTCCCCGGATCGCCTTCTGCGCAGCGGCGTCGGTAACCTCGGGCGCCGCCGCGCAAACCACCAGATACTCGCGGCCGTCCACTTCATAAACGCTCGGCATGCCCTGCATTGCCGCGTCGAGCCGTTTCTCCCATAGAACCTTGCCCGATTGTTCATCGAAAGCGCGAACGAAGTGATCGCGCGTCGCGGTGAAGACCAATCCGCCCGCGGTCACGACCGGACCGGTCTTGGGGAAGGGAAATCCCGTATTGTCGATTCCTTTCGCCGCGAGCTCCGGGACTTCACCCAGCGGAATTTGCCACTTGATGGTGCCTTTGTTCAGGTCGTATGCCGTCAAGCTCGACCATGGCGGCTTGATCGGCGGCACCTCGGCGCTCGTCATCATGAAGCCGAACCCACTGAGGTAGTGAATCCGGTTGTAATCGGGAGCGGGGCCCGGTACCGGATCAGTCGCCGGCGACGTTGACGATCTCTCGGATGATGGCGAGGCCAAAACTGCCGAAGGATTCGACAGAAACGCAATCAGTGACTCCACATCGGCGTCCGTCAGTTTTGCGAAACCGGGCATCGGACCGCGCCCTTGCCGGATCGTCGCTGCGATCTGCTCCTTACTGAGCCTTGCGCCAACGTTCACCAGCGACGGGATCGCGGGAGGCAGGCCCTTGAGATCGGAGCCGTGGCAAAGGCGGCAATTCGATTCGAAGAGGAAATGGCCCTGCTGTTCCACGCTCTCGTTTGCGGAAGCCGGAGCCGTCTGCTCGCGCTCGAGCTTGAGCATGCAGGGCAGGTCCATGGAGATGACGAACAAGCCGCCGTTGGTTGGATCGTCCGCTACGTAACCCCAGTTGGCGCCGCCGCTGTTGCCCGGCATCTCCATGGTGTCGCCGAGGTCGGGCGGAGTGAACAGGCCGCCGTCGTGCGAAGCGTCGATCTGCCGCCGAAATCGCCCCGCTTCCTCCGGATCACCGATCAAAGGGCTGAGGTCGGCGGAGGTGAACGATTGCCGCGCGAATGGCGGCGGCTGGAGTGGGAACGGCTGAGTTGGCCACGTCTCTTCGCCGGACATTTCAGAGCGTGGTTCCGGACGCTCTTCGATCGGCCAGAGCGGCTTGCCCGTCACGCGATCGAAAACGTAGACGAATCCGGTCTTGCCGGCTTGCGCCACCGCATCAACTTTGCGGCCATCGTGCCATACGGTGATCAATTTCGGCGCGGCGGCGTTGTCGTAATCCCAGATGTCGTGATGGACCATTTGGAAATACCAAAGCAGCTTGCCGGTACGCGCGTCGAGCGCGAGCAAGCAATCGGCAAACAGATCCGCGCCGTGTCGATCGGCGCCGTAGAAGTTGTACTTGGCGCTCGCGGTGGGAACGTAGACGATCCCGCGCTGGACGTCGAGCGACATCTCGCCCCAGCAGTTCGCGCCTCCCACGCGCTTCCAGGCGTCCTTGGGCCAGGTGTCGTATCCAGGCTCGCCGGGATGAGGAATGGTGTGAAACTGCCAGACGAGTTTCCCGGTGCGCGCGTCAAACGCACGGATGTCTCCCGGCGCAGAGCCGTAGCCTTGATTCGTCGCCGATCCGAGGATGATCAGGTTTTCGAAGATACGTCCGGGCGTTGTGGACTGGACGAGCGACAGCGTGCTCGGATCGCGTCCGAGGCCCTGCTTCAGATCCACGCGGCCGCCTGTGCCGAACGATGTGATCGACTCGCCGGTCCGCGCATCGATCTCCTGCAGGCAGTGATTGGCGGCGAAAATCAGCCGCCGATCGCGGCCGTCCGCGCTCTCCCAGTAATTGATGCCTCGATCGGTGATGATCTCGGTGTGCGGATCGGGGCGGTGCGTCCAGACCTTTTTCCCGCTGTGGGCGTCGAGCGCGATGATCGAGTCGTTTTCGGCGAGCACATACGTGAGTCCGTGTGCTTCGATGGGATTGAAAAAGTAACGGTTGTCGTCGCTGGTTGGAAACGTCCACGCAATCTGAAGCTGGCCCACGTTGCTGCGGTTGATCTGGCCGAGCGCCGAGTACTGCGACGAGTCGGGCCCGCCGCCGTAATCGCTCCAGGTGGTGTGATTGAAAGTTGAAGAATGCCGAGTGCTCTGGGCGCTGAGACCCTCTACGAGCAGCAGCAAAAAGGCAACCGCGGAAAGAAAAACAGCAATTCTGTGATCGGTACGTCGCGTCGTTGGCATGTCCCCACGGCAGTATACACCGTTGGACGCCGGGGATCAGAGCGCCGCGAAGATAATCAACGTTCAGCGATGATGTTTGCCGCCACCGGAATGACCCGAGCCGTGAGACTTCGGTTGCTTGAAATGCGGCTGTTTGAAGTGCGGCTCTTTGAAGTGCGGTTCCTTGAATTTCGGCTGTTTGAAATTCGATTCTTTGAAGCGCGCTTGTTTCGGAGGCTTTGACGAGCCGGAGAACCCTCGTGACTCGAAGCTGCGATTCGAATTCATGCGCGGCTGCTCGAAACGGTTCGAATTCCAGCGCGTCTGCG
>JASHQD010000746.1 GCA_030037755.1 Terriglobia bacterium | reverse complement strand
ACATTCTCGCCATCACCTTTTTGCTTAGATAGATAGCATCTTTGAGCGTCGTCGATGAAAACATCTCGTTCATCACGATAAAACTGTTCGATGTTGCGTGATCGAGTATCTGACGGATCCGAACCAGATCATCCTGAAGCTTGCCTCGGAGGCTCTTGATGCGTTCCTCTTGCTCAAAGTGTGTGAACAGGCGGTCGACGAGAAGGAGCCGAGCCTCCGTGCCCGGCACTACACAGCCCAGGCACGCCAGGTAGTGCAATTGGCCCAGCATCCGGGCAAACGTCGTCTTGCCTCCCTGATTTGGGCCCGTAACGACGAAAATGCGTTCCGGTCCCGCCAGCGTGAAGTCGTTAGGGACCACAGTTCCGCTCTCGGCCACCAGCTTACCCGCCAGGGCCAAATCGAAGGCATTGCGACCGTTGATCTCCTTGACGTCTTGCGAGAGTTGGGGTCGACAGAAACTCAAGCCTGCGCGCTTGAGTTTGCGGACGTAATTGAGGTAAGCAACATAGAACTGAATTTCGCGATCGAATCGCGAAATCTTTTCGTCGAGATAATCCCTGTGGGCCTCGTAGAAGGCGGCAAGTGCCCGAAACGTGTCGGGGTAAAGCATCGCCACCCGATCCAAGACCTGGGCCTCGATATGGTTCATACCCACCGACTTTCGGCTTTCAACCGAATATTTCATATCTGGGCGCTGCCTGAACTTCGCAAATGTCTGCTCGACAGCATCGCTGTAGTTAGTTTCTGAACTGGAGGGGCGAACGGTGATTGCGCCGTCCTTAAGCAGCACACCGTAGCGGATGGACGATATCTCCGATCTGAGCTTGCCCAGTTCCGCCACAATACCTCGGAAGCAATCTGACGCGACATAGCCGCTTATGTAGCCGGAGAACGCGCGCATGCCTCGAGACTGCAGCCGGATCGAAGCCACGCCCTGCCGGAGATCGTCAACGGCCTCGCAATAGATCTCAACGGCGCCCAGGAACCGCCGCTCCACGGCACGCTTGTAATCGCGGAGCTTTTCCAGATCGATGAGGCGTGCACGCATGAGTTGCATCTTTGCGCAGAATGACACCACGACCTTCATTAGTAATTCATTTTGCAGGTCCTCCATCACCTCCTGACGATATGAGATCGCGTCGAGGTCATTCAGTTTGAAAAAATAAAACGGAGCGAGGTGATATTCTCCAAAGTCATGCGTGATCGTTTCGACGATCTGATCCAGATTTAAGTCGTGAAAGAATGCAGGTTGGTCACGCGTTTCTAGAGAGGCTAGACCGTCTGAATCGCAAAACAGAATACTTTGAAAGGGCATTGGCGGTCTCTCCCGTCGCAGCGGCGGGCGACGAATCCTTAGCTGCCATTGAGAGCCGGCCCCAACGTTGACCTGCGCTCACACCGGAGCGAGTCAACGGCTGGGCCGCAGACGACGGAATCTCTTAGCTTGGTACGAATCTTTTGAAGGCAAAAAGGCAACGTAACTCCCACTCAGGAAAACCCTCTTAGGAGTCATTTGCCAACGGCGGCGGTTAAGGGTGAACTCCAACACCTCTAGCCACATTATCGGCTGACGAGAGCAGGTTGTCAACTCGGAAGAGGCTGTGCGGCGAGTATTGTAACTTCATGTGAGAACAAGGGTTATCGGTTATCGGCCACAGATCGTCTGCACGCTGTCTACGAGAGGGGCTTCTAAGGCTCAACACCCGGCCTTTAAGAGCATGAAGCGCCCCAACGGTTGCATCATTTCCGGTCGTCGATGGGGATGAGAGTGCCCTTCTCCGTGCTGCTTTCGGCGAGAACCCCGATTGCTGCTTCGGCCTGCTGTATGATGATCCCCCACAAGACGTCAGAGGCAGCTAAACCGGGCCGGAAATCTGATTTGGAGCATCAAACGACCCGTGAGTCACCCGTGGCATCACATCACGCCGGGTCAAGGCGTCCCCAGAGGATTCAACGCCATCATTGAGGTTCCCATGGGCTCAAACGCGAAATATGAGTTCGACGACGCAAGCGGAGTCCTCAGAATGGATCGAGTTCTCAGCTCGGCGGTTTATTATCCGATCGATTACGGTTTCATTGCCCAAACTTTAAGCCAAGACGGAGATGCGCTTGATGTTGTGGTGCTTTGTCAGGAACCCGTGGTGCCACTTACAGTGATTCGTTGTCCAGGGATTGGGCTGGTAACCATGTTGGACGGGGATACATTGGACCACAAGGTTGTTGCAGTGGCCACAGGCGATGCAAAATCGAGGGCTGCCACCAAGCATTATGACATAGCGACGCACAGACTCGATATGATTCGCCGCTTCTTCCGGGATTACAAGCAGTTGGAGGGAAAGGCTGTACGCGTCGACGACATTCGGTCAGCCGAGCACGCGTCTTCTGTGATCGCAGACTCACTGGACTCTTATAAGAGGACGTTCAGCGAAGGCCGTTGAAGCGAGAAATGCACCTTGCGTGCGCTTGAGGAGATGAAGACAGCCGCGTTGATGGCATGACCGCCAGAGTGGTACCGAAGGGGGCTGATTTCCTGACCGGTTGCTCCGGTCCCACTGGCTCAAGCACGGAACTGGTAGGACCGTTAAACGGTGGACCACCTGATTTTCAGATCTTCTCTAACACGGCTCGCAGATACTTCCAAAAGTCTTCGACCGTTGAGATCTGTACGCGTTCGTTCGGACTGTGCACATCGATGATTGTCGGTCCGAACGATGCCATCTGCATGCCGGGATACTTCTCGCCGATCACGCCGCACTCCAGACCCGCATGCATGGCGAGCAACTTGGCAGGCTGCCCGAACGTCTTTTCATGGACCGCCTGAAGCTTCAGCACAATGTCGCTATTGGGGTCCGGCTTCCAACCGGGATAGCTGCCGGTATTCTCGACCTTGAACCCGGCGAACCGGAAGACGGTCGCAACCATCTGTGCGGCCGCCCACTTGCTGCTCTCAAGGGCGCTACGCTGGCTGGTGACAATCTCTACTTGCCGGCCTTTGGTTGTCACCGTCGCTAAATTCGTCGAATTCTGAGTTAATCCCGCGACGTCGGGACTCATGGCGAGAACCCCATGCGGGAGACTCACCAGCAGATCCGCAATGCGTTTGGCGTCAGGGGGATTCAGCACTTTTTCCTGAGCCGTAATCTTTTCGAATGAAACGGTCAACCCCGGATCAAACGATCCTAAGTCTGCTTTGCAATCGGATTCGGCTTTCGCGATGAGTGAGCGCAATTCGCCCTCTTTGCGCTCCTCGAGTACGACAGTGGCAGACGCTTCTCGGGGAATCGCATTTTGCGCGCTCCCACCTTGTATGTCCGAGATCTCGGCAGCGAGGGTGCCAATTACATTCTGCAGAATCCCACCCAATATGCGCAGGGCATTCCCACGTCCCAAGTGGATGTCTACGCCGGAGTGGCCTCCCTTCAAGCCCGACACCTTGACTCGCCAGGCTGCATTTGAGCTCGGCACGCGCACCGAGACCTTGCGTCGTCCGGTCGTTTTGATGCCTCCGGCGCAGCCGATGCAAATCGTTCCGATCTCTTCGCTGTCCAGATTGAGGAAATACCTGGACTTCAGCATCCCCGCGGGAAATTGCGAAGCGCCCGTTAACCCTGATTCCTCATCGATGGTGAAAACCAATTCGAGAGGTCCATGATTTATGTCTTTGCTCTCCATTACCGCCAGAGCTGCAGACACGCCGACGCCATTGTCGGCGCCGAGCGTTGTGCCTTCGGCTCGCAGCCAGTCGCCATCGCGCGTGATCTGAATCGGGTCCGTGTCGAAGTTGTGCGTTGTGCCCTCGTTTTTTTCGCACACCATATCAAGATGCCCCTGCAATATGGTCATCGGCGCTGCCTCGCGTCCGGCATGCGCAGGTTTGCGGACGACCAGATTGCCAACCCGATCCTGCATCACCTCGAGCGCGAGTTGGCCCGCTTGCGCAAGGACATACTCGCCGACGGTTGCTTCTTTGGTGGACGCACGTGGAATCTTGGCGAGTGCGTCAAAGTGCTTCCAAATCTCTTTCGGTTCAAGCCCTAAGAGTGCAGATATCATGTATAACTCCTTCATCGACCAGCAATTGAGCATTCAAAGCAGATTTCTATACTGCTACGCCCCGGCGGCACACACCACGGAGTAAACAAAACCTCGTCGAGGCCGCAGTCTCAAGCAGCCGAACGGGAAGAGTGCATCACGTCCCTCTCGATCATTCGCATGATCGAGAGCGGCACGGGTAAATCTTCTCGTGTCGCCCGCTTTTCGGGAGACTGCCTCGACTGCAATACCGCATTCGTCGGCAACCGGATCGGAAGTCAATTCGAATTCTCGCCATAAATCCGAATCCGGTTGTGTTTTGCGTAAACGCTCTCTAGTTGTTCACAGAATTCAGCTGCGCTATTGTCTTAAGGCTTAGCGGACTGACATGCCGTTTGGGAGCCGGCGGCCTCTTTTACTGCGGCAAGGCTTGTCTTATCAGGCGCCCATAACATTCTAAGCATTTGCATACCCCCCTGCTAGTCAGTCGTAGCTAGTTGGTCGGGCCGGAGGTACATAGCAAAAGCTCCGACCGATTGAACTTCTGACTCGAGCGACGAACCCTTTGGCCTGCTCAACGGTCTTGTCATCGGGCGTCCCAGGCGTACCGGCTCCACGCCAGATGATCGCGGCAACGATCGCTACCGCTCCCGAGTACAAAGCCCGTTCCAGCTCTCTAAGCTGCTCCTGCTCTTGCCTGTTCATGTCGCTGCTTTCCCCGTGACCTCAGCCAAATGCTCGTCTGTTACTTACCGTTCAGCCGTGGCCGGTCCAGAGTGCTTTCAAGACCCCGAGGGCGGACTGCCTAATCCTCCTGCACACAGCAGCCGTTCGTCGCGGCACCATACCGTTCACCGTCCCTTTCGATTCGCAAAGCTCATTCCTGCGGAGCGATCGAAAAGCTCGCTGGCGACGCTAAAGTTCACCCGCAGTTTCGCGGCCAAGTCGTCAAGCATAAGCTCGCCTACAAGGTAGAGGCTTTTGAGAGTGATGTCTTCCAGTAAGGTTTGAGGAATTCCAAAGCTTCCCGACGGTGTTCGGTACGGGTTCGTGGCGACTTCAGGCACGAGGTCCTCCCCAGAAAGAACAAAATGTGAACTCAAGTGCGGCTCCGGCTTGCGGTCAGAGTTTGCGTTACGTGCAAGGCGTGTCCGGTCAGCAGATAATCGATATAGACGGACTTGATTTTGACTCGCGATCCGTATTGGTAGCGGGCGTCCGCGGCAAGCGCGCACATTTTCACAATGGCTCCCGGAACACACTTACTCAGCTCAAGCACTTCGGCCCGAAAGCCGGTCAGGTCCAATGCCAAGAGGTTGCAACGCTCGATGCAGTTCTCCAGGAGGTCGTTCGCGGCCACACGCGGAAGTGGCCCGAGAGTCAGCGACTCCTGGTCGCCCCAATAAAAGAAGCGGTCAAAACGCGCCAACAGCCGCTCAGCTCCGGCTTGTGGAACAAGGTACACGGGGGCGCGACGCATCCAGAACAGCTCCTTGATCACTTTGGCAGCAGCCAGTGTCAGTTGCGACAGGTGATCGATGAAAACGCGATAGTCACCACCTTCGATCGCGCGGTAGAGGGTGCCCCGTAAACGGCTGCTGGTGAGCGCTTTGAGCCAGCTTTCAAAGGTCAAGTGTGAAATCCCCTCCCGGTGGAGTTGCGCTCTCAGCCTGGCGTCCTGAGCTTCGTAGAGTGCCCGAATCAAACGCCGTAGCAAATCCTGAAGGTCCCTAGCACCACCGATGCACAAGCAGCGCGACCTTAGACCTGCCGGAAGACTCTGGATGACGTGGGATAACAGAGCCGTCTTGCCGACGCCAGGAGCCCCTCCGATCACGAGACTTTGCGGCTTGAGGATGGCCTCCCGCAAACGGCCGCGTTCGCTATCTCGATCAACGAAGACGGCAGGCGTTGCGGTCGTTGCCCTCAAGATCAGTGTTTCAGTCGGCTTCATTTTCGATTGGTTTCACGGCTCAGGGCCCCTACGGCCTCATTTGCCGCGATTCTAACCCTGACTGCGCCTTCCCGACGAAGTTTATTGAGAAGCGGCAAAGCTCGCGCATCGCCAATCTGGCCGAGCGCACGGATCGCGGCCTCCTGAAGATAGAGGTCTGGTGTTAAGGCTGCGAGCTGAATCAGAGGCTCAACCGCGCTCGTCGAGCCAAGCTGGCCTAGAATCGTCGCCGCCCGCACTGGAACCGTGGGTTCGGGATGGTAAAGCGCTTGCAGCAGTTTCTCCGTATAGGTGGCGGTCGACATTTCTTCAATATCCGTTCCGCACACAAGGCAGAGGCATTCGGCGCCAATTTCACTCCAGCACGAAGGGCAAAAATGAGTCAAAGCCGTCGTCCTCCTCGCTAACGTCAACGCACCCCGTAAATGACAGCTGCGCCTGCCGCCATCAGTAAAGCCGCATAGGCGAAGGCTGCCGTTGGAGAAAAAAAGGTCCACAGCGACCCCACAACGACACTCGCCAGCAGGTCGCCCAGGCCGTTAACGGTCCCGAGAACCCCATAAGCGGTCCCGCGCAACGTCTCATCGACCAGATCCCCTGTCCATGCACCTTCAAGGGCATCCACTACTGCCATCGAGAAGCCAGCCAATCCGAAGAGCGACAGCAAATAAACGATCGGAAGCAAGTGCCACAAGAATGCAGCCAGAAAGCCCAAAGACGCCAGTGCACCAGCCAAATAGCCCAGAGCGAGCAGAGGCCGCCGACCGAACCGGTCAGAGAACACGCCGACGGGATACGAATACGCAGCATGAAAGACGTTGTGCCCGACGTACAAAAGACCGGCGATCTGCGCTGCGCGCTGGAGGCCGTATTGGGGCGAGAGGAGTTGCGTGGCTGCTAAGATCATGAGCGTTCTCGCAAAGTCTCCCAATCCGAAAACTCCGATCCCTATGAGAGACCGCCAGAACGATTGCGGCAGAGCCGAGACTGCTGCCCAGAAGGCCGCTCGAGAAGGGACTCCACGTTGCTCCTGCACACTGACAGCAAAGGCGATGGCTGCGCTAAGTCCGGGCACCAACCCGATCAGAAAGATGATTCGATAGGGAGCGGACGCGCTGGCCGCATGGGGACGCAACACCCCGAGCAATCCGACGCCCAGAAGAGGGCCGATGATCGCCCCGATCGTATCACCGGCACGCTCGAATCCGAACGCCTTGCCGCGAACCTGTGCCGGCACCGAGCTTGCAAGCATGGCATTTCGAAGCGGCGTTCGAAAACCTCTTCCGAACCAGCCCACTGTGCGGGCCGCAACCACGAGCACCAAGCCATGCGCCAGTGCGAACAGACCGTTCGACAGGCCGGTCAGGAGATACCCGCCTGCCGCCAGTCCCTTGCGGTGACCGAGGCGGTCCGAAACCCACCCTGAACCCAGCTTGACAAAGCTCGAAACTGAGTCCGCCGCTCCCTCAACCGTGCCCAGTGCCGCCGAAGAAAGGCCAAGGACAATCAGGAAACCCGGCAGAAGAACGGTAATCATTTCGTGACCGGCATCAGAGAGCAGGCTGGTGATGCCCATCCCGACGACGTTGCGATTTAGCCATGCAGGTTCAGGCGGCACCGTGTCAGGGGGCCGAATGGTTTGCCCGGCTGCAGTCAATTTACCCACCTCGCTTGCTCTTGTTTTGAATCCGCATCAGGATGGCAAGCGCACTTTCTCTGGGCCAGAGGTCCTCAGCCTCACCTCTCAGGCGGCGCTTGGCGATCTCCTCCTCCACCAAGTCAGCTCCCACATCAGAATTTGCGATGAGTAAGCGTTCAACATCAGCACGCACGAACCCGTCGGAGGATTGCAGAAGGTCGAAAGCAGCGCGAAAGGCTTTCCGTCGCTGGACGGACCCTCCCTTATTAAGGAAGAGCTCTACCGCCTTGCTGCGGATCCCTTGATCGGAGTTATCGAGAAGCGCGTCGAGCCCGCCGATGCTCTCCGGTGCTGCCAGCTCGGTGAGGATTGCCAGAATTCTTGCCCTTCGTCGTCGGCTCGCTCCGCTCTCGTCGCCGTGGCGCGGCCGTGTGTGCTGAAGGGAATCAAGCAAGGCGGGAATAGCTGCGGGGCCAAATGCAAGGATCGCGCGGCTGGCTGGCTCCGCCACGAAGTCTTCCTCCAACCACAAGACCAGGTACGGGATCGCTTGCGCCTCCCTCAGCTTTTCGAACGCCTCCGCTACTCCAACCAGAGGCTTTTCATCCAGAAGCTCCAGCAGCGCGTCGTAGGCATAGGCTTCCGGGAAATCCGCAAGCGCACGAGCCGCGCGGCTTGCGACCGTCTCCTCCGCGAATCTTACGGTAGGGTCATTGATGTCGGCTAGGTCCTGGGTTGCTACCAAAATCAAAGCGGCAAGAGCCGCCGGGCCCTTCAAAATGCTGAGCCCCTCAACGGCCATGAGCCGTCCTTCGGGCAGCGATGACGGCCGCGTCGAACTGAGGAATTCCGCCAGCGCAGGCACCGAATCTCTGCCCATCGCAAGCAGCGTCATCAGCGCCTGGCTACTTCGGCTTGGGTCGTCAAGCTGCGCTGCGATCGCGTTGCACTTGTCTTGGACTTCCATGGAGTCCAGCCGGGTAAGAGCTGACGCTCACCATCGTGTTGCCGAGCGCATTGGGCGCGTCTTCTCTCGATTGCCCAGGCGTTCGTATTGCGGCGAGACCAAGCCGCATCGAGCCTCGCAGAGCCTGTAAATAGAATGGGAAAAAGATCCGAGGGGAACACGCAACTCGCTAACGAATCGTAAGCGATAAGCTCCCGCCATGGATCAGCTCATTGCAGGAGTTATTAACCCGCTGTCGCGGGTGGTTTAGGTGGGCGAACTCCATCACCAATATTCTTGTAACACGTCTAGCAGACAAACGCAATGCCCATGCCTCAACATGCAGGGCATACCCGCCAGATCCGACGTACGCCTGAGAAATGCTGGACGGGATCAGTCAGTGTTGGCTTGCAGCATTCAGGCAGAGGCTACCTCCGCGCTCAATCTTCGCCCGCGTAAACGAGCGTGCAGACGGTTCGACCACCCGGCAGGCTCGTATGGCTTGCGATCTTCCATCGCGCGCCATTGAGCTCGTAGACCTGGGCGTAGGAATCATAGTGACCGATGATGAGGAGACGATTCACAATAAGGCCTTCGTTGTCGATCGTTACCTCGTGATAGCGTCCTCGGATTTGGATGTTTCGCAGAACGTCCTCCGGCAACTCACACCTGTCGACGGACTTCCATCCGCCGGTGTGCGCCCGGATTTCAAATTCAGGGGCCATTTCGGTTCCCTCGGACCGCAGACGCTGTTTTCGCCCCTCACGAACGTAGACCCAACCCGCGCTGGGCGACCAAGTATTCAGCGACCCTACCGAGCACTCCGCCGTGAACCGGGCGTTTCCCGTGGGCATCTTGTACCAGGTCAACCAGTTTCTTTCTTAGCTCGGCCCGACGCTTCTTCAACGCCAAAAGCACGTCATTCTGCAGCGACTCAGGTAAGTACATCACCAAGGCTTGCGCATGAGGGACGCAGAAGGTGCCCCGCTGTTGGAGCCACTTCAGAACTTCAGGTCTCGCCACTTGGCCCGCGAATTCTTTCAGCCGAGTGTTCTCTTCCCGGCGCATGTGGTCACAAACATCGCAGCGATCACTTTGGGAATCCTCTGTCTCACCCCGATCCAGAAGCCTCAGGTAGAGCGCAGCCGCACTTTCAGCTTCTGCCGTCTTCGCAATCATCCAGGTGTGAAAACCGCAGACGTTTGCCAGCAAGGCGGTATCTGGCTGGCGAAGATAGGAGGCTTGGAATTCCTTAAGGACGCCACACAATGGACATGCGTCGTCGGAGAACAAGTCTCCTGTTTTCAGTCGCGGGGCATCACCATTTGGCATTTCTTCTGCCTTGAAACAGCTCCCCCAATTTGCCTCACTTCTTACTTATGCTCATGCTAAGCCACTGAAGCCCTTCGGGGCTCGTGGCCTACACCGATTGCAACAACGACCGAACGCTGGGTGCTCTTCACGCGCTGGTCTCAATCTGCGAGTGCGGTAGTTTCCGCAGGCTCAAGAGATAATTCGCCAAGCTCTCGTTTTGGGGGTAGGGGTTATCAGTCTCAAAGGCTTACGAGACGGTTGTCGGGCGAACCCCATCGCCACAACGGATTATACCCGATTTGCTTAGGCTCTGTCGGAGCGGCGAGTCTCCGACAGTCCTGCGGCGCTTCGCCCGACAAAATTCACGTTCAGCCCAGACCCTGTGGTGTGCATTTCTTAGCAGCTCGTTGAAAAATGCGGTGTGGCGATGATTTCTTCGTCTATTTCGACTTCAGACCGGACTATGCGAAGGGTAGAAAGTTGCCGAAAGTCTTCTCGGACCCCGCTTGGCGGGCCGTTGGAAGCCTTTCCACAGGGCTTGCCCAGTGTCTGTTCATGCCATCGCCTCTGCTTGCAGATTCCG
>JASHQD010000745.1 GCA_030037755.1 Terriglobia bacterium | reverse complement strand
CGTCCTCCGCCACCTTCGTGGTTGATTGACCCTGTGCGCTGCTCCCTCCCATCCCGTCACTCACCGGTATCGCTCCGCCGTTCACCGATTCACCCGCGACAGCCCTCCGGAATCGCCCTAAGCTGGCCTCGTGAACGCGGAACAAGTCTTGAGCATTAGCGAGGGCAACATGGCGAGCGCAAACCGGATGCACGGTTGGGTGGTGGGACTGGCTTTGCTGGCGGGCGGGGAATTCAGTTATGCTCACTTGCGGCAGCTTGGTTTGTGGCCGCTGGAGCTGCTGGCGCGCTCAGCGTGGCGACTGATCAGCATGCGGGCGGCGGCGGTGTTCCCGGGCAACAGTCTCTGGGCCGCGCCGCTGGTAACGATCCTGATCGCGGTCCTGCTCTGGGGAATCGCTGCCTGGCGCGGCCAGCGTGACGCGGCGGCTCCGGCTCCCGAGGGAAGACGTCATGAGTGAAGAACGCCGGGAAGGCGAAGGTCCGAAAGTGGTGGTGGGACTCTCTCTCGCTGAGAAAGACCGCCATTCCACGCTGATTGCCGGTCTGCTGATCATCGCGTTCGGCGTGATCCTCCTGCTTGATCAGGAAGGCGTCGTACCGCTTTCGCACGTCCTCCGCTTCTGGCCCCTGATCCTGATTGTGCCGGGCCTGGTCAAGCTTCTCCAGGGCCGCACCACTGAAGATCGTGTTTTCGGCGTGGTCCTGGTTTTCTTCGGATTGTTGTTCCAGTTCAGCGCCCTGCATTTCCGCCACTTCGAGTTCAACCACATCTGGCCCTTGATCATTATCGCGGCCGGCGCCTGGATTCTCTATTCGCCTCCGAAGGTGGTGCACAAGCCGGTGGTGCTCTTCAAGGGTCTGGCGGGTGGAAACGCGGAGGAAGGCGAGCTCAGCTCCGTGAACGTCCTGGGCGGCGGCGAATCGAGGATCACTTCGCGCAATTTCCGCGGGGGCAAGCTGGTAGCCGTTTTCGGAGGATTCAAGCTCGACATGAGCGAAGCGGAGATGGAAGGCGACGAGGCGGTCGTCGACCTCGTGGCTTTCTTCGGCGGTGGCGAGTTCATCATCCCGAGGCACTGGGAAGTCTCCGTGCGCGGTACCGGGCTCTTTGGCGGCTACGGCGACGAGACACGGCACGCGCTGTCCGGACCGGGATCGCCCAGGAAGACGCTGATCATTCGGGGCTCGTGGGTTTTCGGCGGCTTCAACATCAAGAATTAAGGCAGGCCGCTGTAGCGCGCCTGTCGCAGGCGCGGAAATCGCGGGCGGGACGCCCGCGATACAGCGACGTAATCCCTCAGGTACCCAGGTACCATGCATCCCATCCTCGGCAGTTTGCGCAAGCTCGGGCTGTACCTGCTGGGTTGGAGCCCGCTCATCGTGCTGGCGGCCGACCAGCTCCGGAGCAGCGGCCTGACTTTGAATGAGGCCGTTGCTCTGGCCATCCCCCTCTGCCTGATCTACGCCTTCATTTGCCTGTCGTCGTGGTGGCTGTGCCGGCTCACACCTTTGCGCGGGCGGGGCTGGGAAAGAGTTGTGACTATACACCTGGCCGCCAGCGTGGTGGCGGCTACGATGTGGACCCTGAACGCCCGGACCCTGGCCGAGGGGCTCTCCGATCTCCACCTGATGTCGTCGCCGCTCCCTCTCCTGATGCGCGCCGCCTCGCAACTCTTCGGGCTCGGCTTGCTGTTCTACCTGCTGACGGTGGCCATGAGTTACGTGCTGCTGGCCGTGGAGGCGTCGCGCCAGGCCGAGGCGGGGGAAGCCGAGGCGCAGATCCTGGCGCGCGAAGCCGAGCTGCGCGCGCTTAAAGCGCAGATCAATCCGCATTTTCTGTTTAACAGCCTGCACTCCATCAGCGCGCTGACTACGATCGATCCCGCCCGTGCCCGCGACATGTGCGTCCTGCTGGGCGATTTCCTCCGCTACACGCTGGGTCTTGGGGAAAAGTCCACGATCCCGCTCGCCGATGAGATCGAGCTGGTGAATCGCTATTTGAAAGTCGAGAAAGTGCGTTTCGGAGCCCGGCTCGATATGCAGGAAGACATCGATCCGGGGGCGCTCAGCGTCACGGTACCGCCGCTTCTGCTGCAGCCGATGGTTGAGAATGCCGTGGCGCACGGGATCTCGGGATTGCCCGAAGGAGGCTGGATCCGGTTGCAAGCACGCCGGCAGCAGGACGAGGTCGAAATCCTGATCGAGAATAAGTTCGACGCCGACTCGCCGCCCTCGCGACGCAATGGCGTTGGACTTGAGAACGTTCGCCGGCGCCTCGGCGCCTGCTATGGTTCGCGGGCGAGCATGAGTGTCTCGAGCGAGGGCGATTGCTTCCGCGTCAGTCTGCTGTTGCCTTGCGAGAACAACTCCAAAGGGGATCATGCAAACCAGCGCTAAATATCGGGCCGTGATCGTTGACGATGAAGACCTGGCGCGGCAGGTGCTGCGCGAATTGCTGCGCGCCTATCCCGAGGTCGACGTGGTGGCGGAGTGCGCGAACGGCTTTGAGGCGGTCAAAGCCGTCACGGAGCTGAAACCGGATTTGCTCTTTCTCGACGTGCAGATGCCCAAGCTCGACGGCTTCGAGGTGCTGGAGCTCGCCGGACCGGTTTCGGCGGTGATTTTCGTGACGGCCTACGATCAGTTCGCATTGCGCGCCTTCGAGACCCACGCTGTGGATTATCTGCTCAAGCCGTTCGGCGCCGAGCGGCTCAAGACGGCCATCGAGCACGCGCGCGCGCGGCTCGGCAAAGGGGCAGGGGACCAGGCTCCGCGGCTCGAGGAGATCGCCGCGGCGGCGCGGCCGCCCGAGCAGCACCTCGAGCGCCTGGTCGTGAGAGACGGATCGAAAGTCGTCCTGATCCCCGTGCGCAAGCTCGATTACGCCGAGGCTCAGGACGACTACGTTGCGCTTTGCACCGAAGGTAAAAAGCACTTGAAGCAGCAGACGATTTCCAGCCTCGAGAAAGCGCTCGATCCGAAGCGATTTCTGCGCATCCATCGCTCTTACATCGTCAATCTCGAGCGCGTCTCCAGAATCGAGCCTTACGGCAAAGACACGCACGTGGTGGTGCTCACGAGCGGCATGCAGCTTCCCGTCAGCCGGTCGGGATATGCGCGGTTGCGGGAGGCCCTGGGAGAGTGAACCCCGGACCGGCCAGCGTCAGCCAACATGCTAAGATTGGTCGTGGAAGCTTGTGGGATCCCTCGCGTCAAATTCACTTCGGGAGATGACGCTTTGCGGCGTCCGGCGTGATCTAACAGTCTCATGAAACTGGTCGAAGCCCTTGAAGCGCTGGAGCAGAATCTCTCGGCTCAATCCCCGGTCCTCAACGTCCAACTGGCTTGCGGATTCACCCCGCTCCACCTCGTCACCTTCCTGAACGCTCACCTGAGAACTGAATTTCCCGAGCACCGCATCGAAATTGCAACCGGACTCTTCGGCGATCTCGCTGGAAACCTGGAACGCGCGGCGGGTGAGGATGCTGACGCCCTCGCCGCGGTGATCGAGTGGCAGGACCTCGATCCGCGGCTCGGTTTCCGCGCGCTCGGAGGGTGGGCGCCCCGGCACCTGGTTGACATCAGCCGCAACGTGCGCGAGCAAGCGATGCGATTGGTGGAATCGCTGGAGAGTACGAGCCGCACCCGGACGGTCGCGGTGGCCCTGCCCACGCTGCCGCTTCCGCCGGTTGCGTTCACGCCTGGCTGGCAGGCGAGCGCGTTCGAAAGCGGCATCCGAGGCGCGGTCGTGCAGCTTGGTTCCCGGCTGGCGGGCCTTGCGGGCATTCGACTGGTCAGCGAGCAGCGCCTGGACCGCGCCTCCGCGCCTTCGGCGCGGCTCGACATCCGATCCGACCTTTCCGCGGGATTTCCCTACAGCCTCGGTCACGCCGACGCTCTCGCGGGACTGCTCGCGCGGTTGATCCGTAATCTTTCGCCGAAGAAAGGGCTGATCACCGATCTTGACGACACGCTCTGGATGGGTATACTCGGCGACGTCGGCGTCGAGAATATCGCGTGGGATCTCGATCGTCACGCGCATCGTCACGGGCTTTACCAGCAGATGCTGGCGTCCCTTGCCGAATCCGGCGTGTTGATTGCAGTCGCCAGCAAGAACGATCCTGCGCTGGTCGAAGAGGCGTTTCAGCGGACCGGGATTATGCTGCCGCGCGAGCGCATCTTCCCGGTGGAGGTTCATTGGGACGCGAAATCGGAATCCGTGAGCAGAATTCTGCGGGCCTGGAACATCGCTGCGGATAGTGTGGTCTTTGTCGACGACAGCCCGCTCGATCTCGCTGAAGTGAAGGCGGCGCATCCGGGAATCGAGTGCCTGCTCTTTCCGCGCGATGACGATAAGGCCGCCTATCGGCTGCTCGAAGACTTGCGAGATCTGTTTGGAAAGCAGGCACTCTCCGAGGAAGATTCGATCCGACTCGACAGCATCCGCGCGGCGCACGTCGCCTCGGACGCCGTCTCCGGCGACGGCTCGACGTCCGAGCGCTTTCTGCAGGGAGTGGAAGGGAAACTGACCCTCAACTTCGATAAGAATTCAGGCGATCCTCGCGCGCTGGAACTGGTCAACAAGACGAACCAGTTCAACCTGAACGGCAAGCGGCACACCGAAACGTCGTGGAAGCGGTACCTGAGCGATCCGCAGGCGTTCCTGGCCATCGCATCCTACGAAGATCGATTCGGGCCGCTCGGCAAGATTGCGGTGATTGCAGGGCGTCGCGACGGCGGCCGGATCGCGGTCGATCATTGGGTGATGAGCTGCCGCGCCTTCTCGCGGCGAATCGAGCACGGCTGCCTGCTGCGGCTTTTTGAGAAGTTCAGCGCGGACGAGGCCGCGTTCGACTTTGCGCTGACGCCACGAAACGGTCCGCTGCAGACCTTCTTCGCCGGACTCCTGGGCACGACGCCTGAGAAACCTTTCTCAATACGGCGAGAGCACGCAATCGAAAAGTCTCCGCCCGTTTATCTCGAAATCCGGGAAAGCGCCCATGACTGACGCTGAGGCGAGGCTCACCCGGTGTTTTCTGGCGGCTTTTCCCGGATTGAAGCGGGAACAGATCGCCAGCGCCAGTGTGCAGACCGTGGAGAAATGGGATTCCGTCGCCACGGTGACGCTGGTGGCGCTGATCGAGGAGGAATTCGGCATCCAGATCGATCTCGAAGCACTCGACCGGCTCGACTCGTACCGGACGATTCTCGACTATCTAAATGCGCTGCCCGGGGCGTGAGAGAAACGGCGAAATAAGAATGGCTTTGCCACCTTATTCTCGGGACGAAAAACCTAATATAGAGGCCACAGAGCACACAGAGACTGCCAGGTCAGCCAGTGCGGATGCGATGAACGCGGAGACCAAGTCGATCCGATTAGCGTGCCCGCTAGCCTCTTTACTTCTCCGTGCCGTCTGTGACCTCCGTGCCAAGTCTCGTCGTGCAGGTCTTGCTCGTCACTGGTCACCTGTCACTAACCGTCACTGAGGTATGAAGATTGACTGGCCAGAAGGGAAGAAATTCGCCTTTACGATCTTTGACGATCCGGACTCGCAGCGCCTCGCGGACGGCAGAAAGGTTTACGCGCTGCTTGCGGACCTCGGATTCCGCACGACCAAGGCCGTCTGGCCGCTCGGCCCGGTTCGCGAGCCCAACTCGCCCGGCGACACTTGCGCCGACCCGCTTTATCGCGAGGACGCCATCGCCCTTCAAGAGTTGGGATTCGAAATCGGCTATCACAACGCGACTTTGCACTCATCGACTCGGGCGGAGACGATCCAGGCGCTCGACGCTTTCCGGCAATATTTTGGACACGACCCTGTCTCGATGGCCAACCACTACAATGAGGAAGCGATCTACTGGGGACCGGCCCGTTTGAGCGGAACGCGGCGTGCGATCTATAACGCCGTCACGCTGGGGCGCACGCGCAACCGCCACTTCGGCCACGTCGAGGGACATCCATCGTTCTGGGGCGACATCTGCCGCGAGCGGATTCGCTATTGCCGGAACTTCGTCTTCGCGGATATCAATACTCTTGCCGAGTGCCCCGGGATGCCGTACCACGATCGGGATCGGCCTTACGTCAATGCGTGGTATGCAGCCTCGGAAGGTTCGAACGTGGCGCGATTCACGTGCACGGTAGCCGAAGCCCATCAGGACCGGCTCGAATCGGAAGGCGGCGCGTGCATCATGTATACGCACTTCGGGCACGGCTACGTTGAAAATGGCGAGATGAATTCTCGATTTCGCCACTTGATGACGCGCTTGAGCCGGAAGAACGGGTGGTTCGTTCCGGTCGGAACTTTGCTCGATTATCTCCGCGAGAAGCACGGGGATGGTGAGATCACGCGCGCCGACCGTGCAAGGATCGAGAGACGCTGGCTGTGGGAGAAAGTGTTTCGCGGGACTTCCTAGTCCGGGAGCCCAAAGGCACGGCCTCAGCCGTGCCCTGCGGTTGTAGGGCGCGCCGGCCCGCACTCGTCATGCGAATCCGCATCGTACCCCTGACTGAGGACCTGCTTCCAGCCACGCGCGACTTCAACGCGCGGCTTGGATCATCCGCGCCCTTCCTTCTTCCCGAGAGAACCGGGTTGAAGCCGTCCGCGGCAGCCTCTGCTGTTTCCGGAATCTCACTCACGCATTATGTCGCGCTCGACGATTCCACCGTCCGCGGCGGTTTCCTGGCCATGGATCAGCCCGCCTGGGTCAATGGCCGGCTTTGCCGGGCGACCAACTATCAATCGATTCTTTCCGAGGGCATTCGCGACAAGGAATTCGGCATGGTTTCGGTGCACATGCTGAAGCACATCGAGCGCAGCACTCCGTATGCGTTCATGGTCGGGATGGGCGGTCTGGAGAATTCGCTCCCGCGTCTTCTCAAAGGCGCGGGATGGACGCTGCGCCCAGTCCCGTTTTTCTTTCGGGTGGCAAATGTGCGCAACTTCTTTCGCGAGGCCCGGAATTTGCGGCAAAGCAGCTACTGGCAGACAGCCGTTCGCATGGCCTCGATGACGGGTGCGGGATGGCTTGCGATCCGGATGCTTCAGGCGCGCCCTTTCGCCCGCTCCAATGGCCGGGGTAGCTTGGGAGTTGAGCGTGTGACCGGATGGGGCGCGTGGGCTGACGACCTGTGGACCCGGTATCGCTCCCGGTGCTCCTTCGCGGTGCTGCGCGACCGGCCGACCCTGGAGCAGTTGTATCCGTTTTCCGAAAGACGCCTGGGCGTCTGTCTCGTCTGCGCGAAGTCGCACCCGATCGGTTGGGCGGCGTGGCTTGATACTTCGATGAAGAACCACAAATTCTTTGGAAGCCTTCGCGTGGCCACGATTCTCGACTGCGTGGCTGCGGCTGAGCACGCCGAAGCGGTGGCGCGCGCCGTCACGGCTCACATTGAGGCGTCGGGCCCGGATCTGCTCGTGACGAATCAGGCTCACGGTTTGTGGGCGCAAGCTTTCCGCCGCGCGGGATTTCTCAAGGCGGCTTCGAATTATCTCCTGGCCACTTCCAAGCCGCTGAGCGCGGCAATTACTGAGGGCGGGGGAGAAGGCCAGGTTCACCTGACGCGCGGTGACGGCGACGGACGAATCCACCTGTAGACTGCTGCAACAGGCGCCGATCTGCCGAGTGTCTCTGAACTGAGGTCCGGTAAGTGGACGAATTGGGCGCAGGTCAGGTGCGGTACAATGTCGTCGAGGCACGATCTTGAAGCCGCCGCAAAATGATAAGATCGAGCCTTCCGAGATCGAGCGATGGGCGTGTAGCTCAGCAGGATAGAGCATCGGATTTCTAATCCGAGGGTCGGGGGTTCGAGTCCCTCCACGCCTGCCACCTTCCTCGGCCCATCCGAGACTACGCTCGCAATCTGTGCCTCGCCGACTAAAGTATCGGTGCCAGGAGCGAACTCCGTCTAGTTGCCCAGGTAGACCTTGAGCGCGTCGGCCGTGCGCTTGAAAGCGTCGTCATAGGCCTCTGCATCGTAGTTGCCGCCGCCCTTGACGAAATCGTGTTTTGCATCCGGGTAGACGGTCAGATCGAAAGATTTTCCGCCGGCCTTCGCTGCCGCCTGGAGAGCCTGGTCCTTCGCCGCGGTGCAGCAGCTGTTGCGATACTTGTCTTTTCCGCCCGCAAACACCACAACGGGAGTTTGTAATCGGCTCGCGAATCCCGACTCGTCGCGGATGAAGGCATTCGCCGGGTACCATACGACGACGCCGGCCACCTGATCAGGCCACTGTGAGCCGTAATAAAGTGACATGCCTCCGCCCAGCGAGAAGCCCACCAAGGCCACCTTGCCGGGCAGCGCGTGCGGCATTCCCATCGCTTGCTGGATGGCCGATTTCACCCCGTCTCCATGCGTACCTTCCTCGGCGTTGCCGTCGACCAACACTACGTCGTAGCCGAGCTTCGCGATCTCCCCGGCGACCTCGCGGTAGTGCGCCGGACCGGACATTCCGGAGGAGAGAACCACCACGCGCCCTTTGCCCTGCGGCGGGGGAAACTCCTGCTGCGCGTGCGCGACGGGAACCGCCGCGAACACGCAGCACAGAGCGACAGACACCGCGATACCCGCGTAGATCTTCCCTCGTTCGCTTCGTTCGGACAAGCCGAGGCGTCTCACCGCCTGTTCACGACGGCACTGTGTATTCATCATGTCTCCTTGGCCGCGGAGGGGGCGGTTAAAGGGACCGCAAGAAATTGAGCAGATCCTGCTGGCTCGACGGAGTGAGGTTTTCGAAGTTGTTGATCACCGCATCCGCCTCCGAATTCTCGTACGGGCCGCTGCCGGACCCTCCGGTGCAGAACTGGTCCGAGTGGTCCAGAATGGCTTGCAGGATGTTACTGGTCCTGCCATCGTGCATGAACCAGATGCGCTGCCCGATGTTCCACAGCGGCGGCGTCCGAAACATGTCGCCTTGAGCCAAGCCTTGCGTGATGTTGTCCGCGAGGCAGTTTCCCATGTGATGCAGCAACAGGTCGGAATACAGATTCAGCTGGGTATGCCCTTGCGAAGGTATCGACCCGGGCGGCGTGGTGTAGGAGATTGTGTGACAGAGATCGCAGTGGATGCTGCTGAAATCGGCAGCGCCGTTGACGCAGCTCTGGCCGTTGTCAGACTGATTGGGACAGCCAGGTCCGGGACCGACGCCGCCGTTCTGGGTCGAGGCGGTGCTCGGAACCGGCGTCGAAAGAAAGCGGACGAATATGGCGTCGCGCTCGGCATCGGCGAGGAAAAGCCAAGGCGTCATCGACGAGCCTTGATAAACGTAATTGGTTGGATCTTCCGGCATCGCATTCACGTCGCAGCCGCTGGTTTGATCGATCTCGGTTGGAAACTGCTCGTTGGTGATGCCTTCTTCAACTTGCTCCTCGGAGCCCACCGCGGGCAGGGTGGCGCGCCATTGCGCCTTCCATCCCATACGGGTAACCGAACCGTCGTCGCCGATGTTGGCCATGCCAATGACTCCGAGTGACGTCTTCAGCGTCAGGTTCGAGTTCAGGTTGTTGAGAATGTCGCTGTTCTCGATGAAGTCGACATAGCCGTCGCCATAAAGGGGCAAAGGCTGCCGGTAAACCAGACCGGTCTCCGCGGAGAAGTTCGGCTGCTGGATGGTGCAGTCCGGGAAGCTCGTTCCCGCGATGGTGAAGAGTTGCTGGACCAGACCTGTTCCTCCGTCCGACGTGGGCAGGCGGGGGATCAGGACAGGGCCGTCGGTAGCTTCAAAGGACGGCATCTTATTGTTGAATTGATCGCTCCCGTCCGACTTGTAGACCTGAAACAGCGGATTCGACTGCGGGCTTGACCCGCCGAGGACGGGCTGCTGGTGGCAGCTTGAGCAGGAGTTCGAATTGAATCGCGGACCCAATCCGCAACCGGCGACGTTCGACCCGGAAGTCTGGCAGCCCACCACTGCGGCCGTCGTAAACTGGCTCACGGCGGCCGATTCGGACTCCTTCTCATTGTAAGTCAGCCCGGTCTGAAAGCAGTTATTGAGACCATGGAGACCTGAGCTGCATGTGCCAACGCCGTTGACGCAGCCGACGCACCACGCGATTCCGCGTACTCCGGGATCTGTAGGCTGGGTCTGCGCCCACAGCATTGCGCTCAGCGCTGCCGTGAGCAAGGCGGCTCCGCCAAGAATGGCAAACCTGATCGTCGTTGAGACGCGTTTTTCGGATTGCCTTTGCCGTCGACGTGGTTGCTCGAACATGGCGGTCTCCTCATCTCGTCTGGGGACGCGTGCACCCTACCCGGGGGGCCGCTCAGTCGAGCGGATCGGGGATGGGTAGGGTGCCCGCGCTCCCAAACACCTCATAGCGTTCGCAAGAAGTTGATCAAATCCTGCTGATTCTTTTCGCTCAGCTTGTTAAAGTTTTGAATGACGGCGTCGGCTTCCGAAGGCGGATACGAGCCGATTCCGGTGCAGCCGGTCTGCTGATATCCGTCGGCGTGTTCTTCAACGGCTGTCACGATGCTAGTCGTCCTGCCGTCGTGCATGAAGAAGCCGCGCTGGCCGATGCCCCACAGCGGCGCCGTTCGAAACTCATCGCCCGCGGCCTGCCCTTGAGTGATGTTATCCGCGTCGCACACGCCCATATGGTGCACCAGCAGATCGGAATACAGATTCACCTGCACGTCGCTGAGCGCCGCGACCGTCGATTGCGGCGTCGTGAAGCCCTTGATTCCGACGTCGGTGGCGGATGCCGTATGGCAGAGAATGCATCCGATCGTGTTGAATTGGGTCTGGCCGTTCACGCAGCTTGACCCGTTGTCGGTTGGGTCCGGGCAGCCCGTCGCGGGACCCGCTCCGTAGATTCCGCTGCTCGTGCTGGGCACCGGTCCTGCCAGGAAGCGCCCATAGATGCCGAAGCGCTCGGGATCGCCGGGCATGAGATACCCCAGCGCCGGCAGGTCCGCCCAGTCCGTGCGATCGTCAGGAACACCGTTCGTGCCCTTCCCATTAGGCGGGCCATCGGGAAACGGCGGCGTGCAGCCCGGGCTCTCGTTGAGCTTGTTTGGAAAGAACTCGTTATCGACGCCCTCTTCCACGTTATAGGCTTCGCCCGCAAACAGGATGAGCGAGCGCTTCTGCGCCTTCCAGCCAAAGCGGGTCACGCTGCCGTCGTCCCCACTGGTATTGGTTTGACCCGTTATACCGTACGCCATTTTCTGCGTGAGATTCGACATCATGTTCGCAATGATGTCGCTGTCCAGGATGATCTCGATCAACCCGCCGCCAAAGAACGGGGTTGTCTGCCGAAAGATCAGATTGTTTTCCTCGTGAGCCTCGTTGAAGTCCGGCTGCTGGATGCTGCAGGTTCCCGCATCGGACCGTCCCGTGATGGTGAACAACTGGTGGACGTGGCCGTCCGGCGTGGTCAGGTCGGACTGGTACGGGAACCGCGCCACCACCGTGGGTCCGCTCGTTGTCTCGAAGAAGGGCATTACGTTCTCAGCGCCCATCAGCTGGTAGACGTCGAAGAGCTGATTGGCCGAGGTGGTCCCCGACAGCGGAACCAGCGGGCTCGATCCTCCAGCGGCGGGCTGGGCGTGGCAACTGTTGCAGGAGTTGGAGTCGAAGCCGCCGCCCAGGCCGACGTGCTTGATCGAGGTTCCGCCGGCCACGTTGTTGATCTCCTCGATGAAGTTCGTCATCGGAGCCTCGAGCGCGGCCTGGTTGGTGTTCAAGTTGGCGCTGTCGCCGGCCGCAGTCGAGACGAATTCGCCGGCGCCGCTAGGACAGCTTTTGCACCAGTTGATCCCACGCACGCCCGGATCGGTGGCGGTCTGCGCCCGAGCGCCGGCCGCGGCGAAGGGCAGGAGCACGAACGCCGCGAATATCGTGAGGCTATTTGTGACACTAAGCCGGCGACTGTAGAGACGAGACTGCGTCATGAAGACCTCCTCTTGCCGGGCCACTTGTGGGATTCGCCACTTACCTGGCTTCGGCGATTTTGTTCGTCGCGCCGCTTGATCGTGATCATCCCCTTGTTGCCCAGGCACTGTTAAGTCAGCGGTGAGTTCCTCTTAATACCACGTTTTGGTTTGGAGTCAAGCGGAATTGATGCTCAAATCCTGCTATTTCTATACCAATCTTGCTATTACAGCCTGTACCTCAGTTGCCTACGTTTGGATTCGTTTTGGGGCGGTTTTTGACCGCTTTTGTTGATTCTAAAGAGCCTGTGGCTTAGTTTTGCCAAGAATCGATACCGGTAGGAGGGTGATCTTCCCCTTTCTTCCGCCAACCCACTGGTGTGGCGGCCGCCCTTGGCACCGGAGAGGCCGGTCGCCAGACTCGAATAGACCGGTAAGACTCGAGCAATCGGCAGAAGTACAGGGCACGCTCCGACTCTTGTCCGGGGAAACACAGGCTACCATAGGATGCGGTCTTGTTTTCGAATGGGTCGACCACCCCGGCTGGCTCAGGAATCTCCAGCCGGGATGGGTCAGGCGTAAAGTCACGAACTCATTTCGTCTTGACTGCGCTCGCCAGCTTTGAGTTCTTTTCTCGCGCTTGCTGGATTCTCTGCATTTGAGCTGGATGGCGCGCCCAGAGAATGCTGTCTTCAGAAGGAGCACCGAACAGCTCCGGATGAATGTAATGGCCACGCTCGACTCCGCGCTTCTGCACTTCTACTGGAATGCGGTGTGCGTTGGCCCACGCGTCCTGACGGATTCCGGTCACTTGCCAGGAAACTTTCAGACCGGCGCTGCCTCCGCCGATACTGAATTGGTGATTGGCGACCTCTTGAGCGATGTGGAGATTGGGTGCCGCGGCGCCGATGGCTGTCAGTTGATAGCGGTAATCGCGATTCAACGCTTCAAACCACTCGGGAAGCTGCACTACGGCCGTGCCGTCGCTATCGAGAACGGCCACGCCGTTGTAAATGTTCATCATGTCCGGCGACTCGACGAAGGAATGGTAGAGGTATTTATTGGCCGGATCGATTGGGTCGTCGATCTTGAAGGAGCCGCTGCTCTTGCTCAAATTGCCAGCGACGTCGACGTCGCCTTGAAAATTGCCGGCGAGACCTGTTCCGCCGCCGCAACAGTCAAAGCCGGGCATCGCCAGCAGGCCGTCGCCGGTTACGGTGAGTGAGTCATCGTTGTCGCCCCCGTTTGCGACGACACCGAAACCCGGCGGTACGAAATTGCCGTTCAGGCCGCCGTAGAAAACTCCTCCGCTACCGCTGGTTGAGCCGAGATTGCCGCCCGTCGCGGAAAGCGCATCGCTCGTGCTCAGCACGAAATTCGGGTACAGTTGGCCGGCTACAAGGGTCAGGATGGGCGTACCCGTGCTATCCAATCCGGTGTTGGCGCTCAATACGCGCAGGCCACCGGTTGCCTCAGCATGAATGAGGTCTCCGCCGGACGTCGACAAGTTCTGGAAATCGGCGGCCACGCCGCTCGGGCTTTCCGTAATTCCCTGCACGCCGATGTTCGTTGCCGTAGCCGACTCCCCGATGCCCACCACTCCGGCGGTGTTTTTGTCGGTGCCACGCGCCAGGCCCCGGATGGCCCACAGGCTGCTGCTTACCGTATCCAATTGCGCTTGCGGGGTTGCAGTGTTCACACCCACATATTTGGTGGTGGCTCCCTGAAACAGTTCGGAGTTGCCCAATGTTGAGCTGCTGGTCCAGAGGGGAATGTAGTTGGTGGTGCCGCTGCCGCCAACCTGGGGGGTTTTGGAGTCGGATGCGCCTGCAGCACTCTTGGCGGAGCCTTGGGCCTCCAGCTGGCCAGTACCAGCGGGACTGACGGCCGTCGACGCCTGAGATTCCGACAGGACATAAGCCGAAGCCGGTTTGCCGCCGAGCGTTTCGGCGTCTGCGGCCTTTAACGCATAGGGCACGCCGACCAGCAGCACGCGAGGCTGCTCGGCGGCTCCGGGCAGTTCAGGCTGTACGCCGAGCCATCGAGCCGCTCCGGTACTGAACAGATCGAGGGGAACACCGGCGGGAGAAGCCGCTCCGAGGTAAGCATCGAAATGTCCTTGTGAGTCCAGAGCGAGGCTCTGGGTCTCGGACCACAGCGGCGTGCCGCCTTCCTGGAATTGGTACAGCGAAAAAGTGATTTTCACGCTGCCGGTCGCCGGTTTGCCGGCGCTGTCGGTCACCGCGCCATTGAACTGAATCAGACGGGGCACCACGGAATCCGGCGCGGAAGCGACGTCGGCCGCGAGCGCTGCCTGGTTGGCCGAATTGGCGGACTGCTGGGCCTCTGCAGCCCAACTGCACTGGAACACGATAGCAAGAGCACACACGAAAATCGCAGTCGTCTTTCTCGTCGACATGTCTCCTCCTCATTTGGGGTTGAAATTTCGATCGGGCTCGGGGTCTGAGCGATGTGGCACCGTTATCTGCTACCACGCATTCCCCATAATGTCTAGCGAAAATGCTGTCGAGATCGTGCCACCGACGTACTGATCCTGCTGTTAGCTCCGCTTATACCTCGCAACGGCCTTAATCTCACACCGGGCTGCTGTGGCGGTCTATGAGCGCCGGCTCTTCGGTGCGGTTTCCTTAGGAAAACCGGCGCTCATAGAGCGCCGCTACAGCAGCCGTGCTCACGATATTCTGTAATCTCTATCAAGAGAAATACCTGCTTTTCAGCATCACCCCACGCGCTATTCTGCGGTCAACTCCCTGCGCGAACGCCAGATGTCCAGTCCCGGCGCGCCCAAAGCCAGCAGACCCAAAGTGGCGCGCCGGGTGGCGCATACATCGTTGTTCATGTATGCGCCGAAGGTTGACGGTTGACTGACGCGGGGCGACGACATACACATCAATGTCGTCGCCACCCACGGTAGGCGCTCGTTATAGCTCTAGAGGGGCCACCAGCCACTGCTATTGATGCGCCTGAAACCGCATGCTTCTCATCAATGTGGACATCTCAAGGCGTGTACTTAAATACCGCGCCGCAGCCATAGGTGCCGCCCCATAAGAGAGTGCCGTAGAGGTTGCCCGACGGGTCGCGGATTACGCCACCTTCGGGGTTCACGCCGTCACTCGACGTGAGGGTAAAGTTGTGAAGCACGATCTCCCCGTCAGCCGGGGTCAGTTCAAAGAGCACACCGCATCCGGAACCACCACAACCGGAGCCCGAGCCTTGGTTCTCTGTGGTGCCGTAAAGATTACCAGCGTCATCCCTGGCTAGTCCGTCGATAGGCGATGCCCCACCAGTGCCGCCATTAAAGCTGGTCGTTCTCTGCATGCCCCCTGAGGTCAGTTTGAAGACCGCGCCCGCGTTGTCTGCGCCGCCCTCCCAAGTAACGCCGTATAGGGTACCTGAGTTGTCTCGCAAAAGACCGCCCCCTTGGGGCTTGGACCCATCGACGTTGTTCGCGAAGCTGTGAAACAGGCTCTCGCTGCCAGCCGCGTTCACCTTGAAGACGGTTCCGGCATTATAAGCGCCGCCACTA
>JASHQD010000744.1 GCA_030037755.1 Terriglobia bacterium | reverse complement strand
AATCTGGCGGGCACGAGCAGCGTCACGTTCAACGGGATTGCGGTCACGTCCTTCACCGTGAACTCCACGGGCACCGCTATCACGACCACGGTGCCGGGCGGCGCGACCACCGGCTACGTCCAGGTGACAACGCCCAGCGGCACGCTGACCAGCAACCTGAAATTCCGGGTACCGTGATGGCAGCGGCGGGACCAGTCGGGATTCCTGATCCGCGATTCGGATCTCAAAACGACAAGGAGCGATAGAGGAGGGAGTATGCTCAAGGTCAGTTCGTCGAAAGTAGCGTTCGTTCTGTGCGCCTTCTGTTTGGTGGCGGCGATCTCTTCGCCCGCGCAGACTTTCACCACGCTCTACAGCTTTTGCTCGCAGCCAAACTGCACCGACGGCGCAGAGCCCGTCGCACCATTGATCCAAGGTACCGACGGAAAACTCTATGGGACGACCATAGAGTATGGTGCGAATGGCAGCAATGGTACCGTCTTCAAAATCACGACCGGCGGTGGGCTCACAACGCTCTACAGCTTCTGCTCCAAGACAAACTGCACGGATGGTGCAGAGCCGGTCGGGCTGGTCCTGGCCACCAACGGGGACTTCTACGGGACAACGGACGTTGGCGGGGCCGACTACGGCACGGCGTTCAAGATCAGTTCGAATGGCGCCCTGACCACGCTGTACAGCTTTTGCACGCAGACGGACTGCGCGGACGGCGCTTACCCCGTGGCCGGCCTGGTCCAGGCTACCAACGGGAATTTTTACGGGACAACTTTTTACGGCGGAGCCAGCGCGACCTGCAATAATGGCAGCTACGGTTGCGGAACAGCGTTCAGAATCAGCGCCAGCGGAGCCCTAACTACCCTGTATAGCTTTTGTTCCCAAAGTGGATGCACGGACGGCGGCTTCCCCGAGGGCGCCGGCCTGATCCAAGCCACCAACGGCGATCTCTACGGCACAACACCCTACGGCGGGTCTTACCCAAACTGCGCGTTAGGAGCGTCTATCGGTTGTGGAACGATCTTCAAAATCACGCTGGATGGCACGCTGACAACTCTATATGGCTTCTGTTCAGGTGGCTACCCTTGCGTGGACGGCGCGGAACCCGGTGCGCCCGGGTACGGCGCCGGTCTCGTCCAGGGCGCCGACGGTAACTTCTACGGGACAACAGGCTTTGGCGGCAGCTGCAATTACGGTACGGTATTCAAGGTGACGCCGACCGGAAACCTGACGACGCTGCACAGCTTCGGCACTCTAGCGGACTGCGAGTACGGTGCGGATGGCGCTTACCCAAACCCGGGGCTAATCCTGGCGACGGATGGGAACTTCTACGGCACGACGTCAGCGGGCGGCACCAGCACCAGTTGTGTCGTAGGCCAAGGCTGCGGTACGGCGTTCGAAATCACTCCTGCGGGTGCGCTGACCACTCTTTACGGCTTCTGCTCTCAAACGAACTGCACTGACGGCTACCACCCAGTGGCAGGCCTGGCGCAAGCAACCAATGGAAGCCTCTATGGGACAACGGACGAAGGCGGAGCCAACGGCTTGTTCTATGGTACGGTCTTCACCCTGTCGGTCGGCCTTGAGCCATTCGTGAAAACGAATCCCACATCCGGCGCGGTGGGGACGAAGGTCACGATCCTGGGAAACAATCTGAAGGGATCCACTAGCGTCACCTTCAATGGCACGGCAGCCACGTTTACGGTGAACTCCACGGGTACCGCGATCACGACCACGGTGCCGAGCGGCGCAACGACCGGCCACGTCCAGGTGACAACAGCCAGTGGGACTACGCTGACCAGCAACGTGAAATTCCGGGTGCCCTAGCTTCCGGGCTCAGGCCAGCTTGCGACGCCAGGGTGTAATGGGCAACGGCAGCGTCCTGTTCTGAACAGAGAATCAGGCCGATCAGTGGATACAACCCCCTGTGGTCGCTCTTCGCAGACAGCGTCCGCGGAATCGGCCACCGCAAATAGAACTGGCGCCTGCGTTCGAGGTTGCCTTCTCAAAAGCCGGACCGAGACGCGGGAGAATGAAGGTGGCAAGATAGCCGCTTCAGAAATTCAGAACCGTAAGCTCGCGATTTCCTGGCCAGTATTCAACGAGACGCCGACCCGGGCCGGGGTCGTGGTAGTCCCTTTATGCGTGGGGTTGGCACACGAAGCGTCGACGCGGCTTAGTGTCCAGTTTTTTCCAGAAACAGTCCGGGGATCCATCGTGCCGCCAGCGCGGCCGGAAATACGACACGCAGCGGCGAGTACGCGGTTTCCGATGTTTAGTACTCCGCAATCCGCAAAAGCAGAGACGATGCGGCAGCCTTGCCGTTCAGTGGTGCCGACCACGGCAGCGACCTCGCCGCGCGGGAGCTCACCACGATAGAGCACCGCCTCGAGGACAGCACCTAACGTAGGAGGCAGCTGACCAAGCCGGATCTCCTCTTCCGCCGATAGCAGAATGCGGGCGCGGAGTCGATCGGGCTCAACAAGGCTCTCCATGAAGTCCACTTGGTCAATGCAGGCCGTGAGGAAGAACCGCGTGAATTCAGCGAGTGCTTCTTCACTGCGGGCCCCGCGTCCGTCCAGATCGTTGCGTCGAGGCAAATCGGCGTTATCCAGCAGCATTTTGTACTCCTGGACCTTGCGGGCGAGGCCGCGCGGAACCGACCAGACCCCACCGGTGTCCAGGAGGTCCAACATGATGGCGTGGGACGTTAGTCTCCACGCGGCGGTTGCCGTCCATGAACGGGTGTATCCATGGCAGGCGATGGTGGGCCGCCGTCGAGGTGATGGACTCGGTCTTGCCGAAATTCGTGTAAACCTGCGAGAAGCGCTCAAGGAAGCGGGGCACGGCACCGGGACTGATTGCGACGTAGCGCCCTAACTGGACGTCGCGCTTGCGGAACTCGCCGGGCACGAGCCGCAGTTTTTCCTTGGTCGCCGGGTCTTCGATCCAAAGCAGGTCGTTCGGGAGCAGTTCACAAAAGCGGCGGCGAATGTCGCGTACGCGGGTCGCGAAGCTCAAATCGGTAGAGCATCTCGATATCGGTCGAATCAAAGCTCACGCGGGCACACTTCTGGCCTTCTGACAACGCGATAGCGGTCTTGGTAGTGGGCCTTTGTGCGCTGTTGGTAGAGGGCTCGAAAAGTGGGCATTGGGCGCCAATTCCGTGATGGCGGTGGACTGTGCCTCTGTCAAGTGGCGATCACGGAAGTTCGAAAAACTTCCATACAGAATCTATTGGAAACGATGCCCAGAGACAACGAGAGTACGCGAACGAGATAGGAAGCGGTGGCGGAGACGAAAGCGGTTCTCCGTACTCGAACCGAGCGTCTCGCATGTCGACCAGCGCTTCACAGTCAATTCCTCTGAATATTACTGCCCAGTTTGATCGAACCGAAGTCACACGTCCCACCATTTCAAAAGACGCTCCCAGTGAAGGCATCGAGTCCGCGAGTGTCGTCGGCGAAGACGAAATGACGCGTATTGGAGAGCCTTCGTGAGCCCACTTTCTGAATAACTGTTCCGCTTCCTCTGGACGCCAGGACGTCATGTTTTTCCTCATTTCTAGGGCGTTTGGGATTGATGAAGCGCGTCACCTGCTTGTAGATTCTACCACGCCCATACTGAAGCCATGAACCGTCAATCCGAAATGATCGAAGGCCCAGAAGCGTGGAAGCGTTTCGAGGGTGCAATGAAGGGGATTTTTGCGGCGCCTCATTCCGAGATTCGGAGGCGGATTTCCTTCCCGTCTCTCGCCGACCGTACGGGCGATTTCACAGATGCAGCAAGTTCCCTCGGCCTTGCCGAGGGACACCATCTCTACAATCTTCGGTAAACAGATTCCGGTTGTGTCCAGCCGGTTCCCGATTTCAAGAAGTCAGGCGCTATTGCTTGTTCACGTCTACGTAATAAAGGTCGGTTGCCGCTTGAAATTCATCTTTCGTCAGCTTTGTCTCCATCCACTGCCATTTCATTGTGGGACGAATCACCTGCCAGTGGTCCGGTGTGCCCACGCGTACTGGCATATCGAAATCGTGTTCGTCTGCACTCCATTTGTACATAACCATGCCCGGGGTCTCGTCAAACAACAGCTCCAGACGGGGAATCTGAGCGTGCCGCAAGTATTGGTCGAAGATTGGCGTTAGATTCAGGCCGGTCTGATCATTGAACCAGGATACGACATCGTCGGTCGTGATGTCCT
>JASHQD010000743.1 GCA_030037755.1 Terriglobia bacterium | reverse complement strand
ATGGCCGGCGATCCCACAAAATTCCCTGAGCAACTCGCCGCGCCGCGCAATCGCAACGGAATCGGCAATCTCACCGAGGGCCTGAGGCCGTGGCAGCCGAAGAAGCTTTATTACTTCTCCGACGCATCGCATACGGAATTTCTGGAAAAGCAGGGACCATCGTATATCACGACCGACGTTTCGCCGGCGCGTCACGTACCTTATTACCGTCTCAAGGCCGAGGAAATGAAATTCCACCTCACGCAGGACGATACCGGAATGATGGCCACGAAAGCTCTCGAAAATGGCGATATGAGCTACTTTAAGCAGCCCGAACTTCTGGTCCTGGGCAAGTCCCTGGTCGGCGGATCGAAAACCGGCGACATTTTCGAAGGCATCGACGAAGGCGCGATCCCGTTTGCAGCGGTCCCGGGTTACCATCCTGAAACTCACAGCGGAATCTGGATGGAACTCGGCGGATCATGGGCGTTCTATCGCGAATTCTGGAAGGCTCATGGAATCGAACACATTGCAAGCTTGCTGCCGCAGCCCGAGGTCAGCATCGGCGCCGGCAACACGCTTTACATTCCGCTTGTGATCCACAACGACACCGCGCAACCGGCCTACATTGCGCTCACCATCACGGCGCCGTCGCCGCTCAAGGAGCGGTTCGGCTCGGCCCGGTATCCGGTGCGCGCGCACGATGTTTATCCCGTCGAGACCGGCATCGAGGTACCGCTGGGAACGAAATACGGATGGCAGGAACTCAGCTTCAACGCTGAATCAGGAGGCCAAACCGTCGGGAGCATCCCGGTGCGCGTCGAGGTAAATTCGGGCGGCCTGCCGGAATGATCGAAATGCATTCCAATCGCCGGTGATTTGAGCTAACATTCGCCGTCAGACTCATTGGGGAGCCCGCTATGAAGAAATCGATCGGCGACAACATGATTCCGCACGGCTGGAGCTTTGAGCAGGGCCTTGACCTGATCAAAAAGTGCGGCTACGACGGCGTGGAGTTGTGGATCGGCGACACGTCCTGGTTCCAGATGTCCACGACCGACGCGCAGGTCACGGACCTGCTGCGCAAGGTGCAGAACGCCGGGCTCGTGGTCTCGAACGTCTCCACTGGCCTGCACTGGGATTCGCCCTTGTCGGCTCGCGATCCCAAAGTACGCGCGCAGGCCCGGAGGATCGTCGAGCGGCAGATCGAGACGGCGCAGATCGTGAAGACCGACGCCATCCTGGTGGTGGCCGGACTTGTCACTGCCGAGGTGCCGTATAACGAGGTGTATCAGCGCTGCGTCGAGGCGCTGCAGGCGCTCGGTCCCAAGGCCGAATCCGCCAAGGTCAAGATCGGCTGCGAGAACTGCAACTCCGAGCAGCGATTCCTGCTGAGCCCGCGCGAATTCCAGACGTTCCTCAAGGACGTGAATCAGCCGTGGGTCGGGCTGCACCTCGACGTCGGCAACATCCACGACACCGGCTTCGCCGAGCAATGGATCGAAATGCACGGGCCCAACATCACGCGCATCCACCTCAAGGACGTGAAGAAACATCGCGGACGCTGCGGCGAGGAGAGCGTCTACACCAACCTGTTTCTCGGGAACAACGACTGGAAGGCGATTCGTGCGGCGCTGCAGAAGGTCAATTACGACGGCTGGCTGGTGGCGGAAATGGAAGATCGCTATCGCTTCGCGTTGGATCAGCAATTCTACGACACCGCGGCGGCGATCGACCGCTTGATTCAAGGACGGCTCTGATGCCGGTTACGCGGAGACGATTTCTGGGGGTCGCCGCATGCGCTGTGCCGGGCGCGCTCGCCGGCGCGCGCCTCGCCGCCGGCACGAATCGGTTGAATGCGGCGTTGATCGCGCGCAGGAATCCAACATGTACGCTTGTCGATCTCGAAGGCGACTGCGTATTGCGCGAATCTCTGGACGGATTTCGACGCGGGCTCGGCGCGAGCTCAGCCCCGTTTGATCTCGCAAATGCCGACCAGATGCGCCGGGCGAATCTGATCGTTGTGCCGGGCGCAGCTCCCGGTTTGGCAAATCTTGCCCCGAGACTTCGTGATCTCGCGCACGATGGCGCGACTGTCATCTACGAGTCCGGCGCCGCGTACGCAGAGGCAGATGGCTTCGGAAGTGAGCGGCGTCTGCTGGCGCGATATTTCGGGATCGAGATCGCTCCCCCGATCGATCTGTGGCCCATGACGCCCGGGACGGCTTTTGCACCCTACGTTCACTACGAGTGGCCCGGTCGTGTGATGGTCAGAGACTTCAGCCGCGCGACACCGGTTGTGGGCGGGAAAGGCTTATTCGCGCGTCTCGGTGAGGCTCCCGTCGCGCAGCGCGTCCAGGTCGGCGCTGGCGAGTTCATCTTCCTCGGTTCTCCACTCGGACCGCACCTCTGGTCCGGCGATCGTGAAGCACAGACCCTGCTGGAAGGTTTCGTGCGGTTTTGTCAGCCGGCTTGAAGCAGTTTGCGGACAGCCTACTGTGCCGCCAGCTGTACTTTGGCCAGCGGTATGGTGACCGATCCGATCGCATCTGAAGTCGTGTCATGCACCACGACACGAATCTCGGTGGCGCCGGGCACGAGATCCAGCCTGTTTCTCACGAGGAACCCTTCCTTCACGAGCCTGTCGTGAGTGGCCGCGCTCAGATTCAGCACATAGTTCTTGGAAGTGCCGCTCAGGTTGTGCCGGTCCGAGCTGAGTTGGACCATGAGCACGTCCAGCTCGCCGGACCAGTGATCGCCGCGCGGCAGAAGCGCGACGTCCCGGGAGTCCGCGACGACCTCAAGGTCGAGCGCGTGCGGCGCCGATGGGTCCGCATAGTGGGCGCGCGCCACCAAACGGACGCCCGCATCATCGAACGGGCTCCAGACAGCGGCGTCCACGCGCGCCTTACCTTCGGTGGCCGACGGGATCTCGTCCGGCACGGCGAAGTAGCCTAGCCTGTACCTGAGTTCCACCCCCGGACGGCTCACCCTAAGCTTGATTCTGTGGAACTTCCCGTCCCACTCGACGTGTTCCGGATAATAGCCAAGCACGTAGGTCGCGCGCGCGTCGTCGACGGCCTGCTGCAACGCGCCGGCCACGTCGTTCGTGTCGTAATAGGCCCGCCCGCCGGTACGCTCCGCGATCTCGTGCATGGTGTCGACTTCAGATTGAATATCCGCACTATCGCGCCTCGCTCGCGCCGCAACCGGCTGATCGGTCTGGAACGCAGGATTGCTAACCAGGCCTCTGGCGTTGACCGGATAGATGGCGAGATTTGCGTCATTCAAGGCGCGCGCCAGGGTGTCGATCTCATCCGCGATCGCCGGGTCAGGACGCCGCGGTCCGGACGCGCGGAGGGAATCGTAACCGAGCGAAAAAGGGAAACCGTCGGAGACCCAGATCAGGTTCTTACGGCCGGGCAGGCGGACGAGGTAGCTTGCAATGGCTTCAATCGCTCCCAGGGTCAGAGACGCTCGGCGCTGAAGGGATGTTGTGCCCTCCTGCTGATCGGTGTTCGCCCGTGCCAGTGCGCTGGCGGCAAGCCGTGGGACCATTCTGCCGGAATCGTTGTCGGGAGGCGGATCAAAAAAGGCCGGGGCTTCGCCCTTGTAAGCCAAGACCGACCGCGCGAGTGCGGCGCCGTCGCCGCTGAAGTCGTGCAGCAGTCCCAGGCTTCGGCCGAGAGTGTAAACCGCCACCCGATCCTGAGGCTGGACGCCTCTCAGGAAGCCGGCCACATTCTGCCGGGCGGACGCCTGGTCGTCATAGCTCGTGTTGACGCCATCGAGCAGCACCACCGTCACGCTCGACGGCGCATCGGGCCGGTCTTTCCAGTCATTCGAGAAGGCGCCGGCAGGCAGTGGCGCCGCGGGCGGAACCGTATCTCCGCCTTTTTCGAGCGAGAAGATGCTGATTGGTTCCTTCTCGCCGTCGTCGGTCAAAACAAAGTCGGAGGCGGTCAAATCCAGCACAGGCTGATCTTTCTTATTGAGAGCGATCACGTTGACCTGGACAAGGTGCGTGAAAGCCCGCAGGATTGTGGGCGATTGCGCTGCCGACGAGGCCGGAGCCTGCGCCGGGATTATTTGGGCGGGCGCAAACAATGCAAACAGACTTAGCGCCGCCATCTTCCGGATCATCGTTTTCCCTTCTTACCCCTAACCCGGCAGAGCCGGGACCAAAGACCTCAAAAAGTCGACAGTCAACAGTTGGAGACTTCTGAAAGCCGGCTCCGAGCGCCGCATGGGCCAAGAGTCAACCCGAAATCGCCCGGAGAATCCCGCCAGAAAAGGACGGAATCCGGCGATCGAGGCACTAAGAGCGGACGGTCGCGCGATCGAGGAGAATCTCGTCCAGCGCCTGCACGCTCTTGGCAACACCCACGCGCGCCGTGGTGAACGGCGATTCGTGCTCGAGGCTGATCACGTGCTCATATCCGACCGCCTTCAGTTCCTCCACGATGTCCTTCCAGACGCCGAGATCGTGACCGTAGCCGATGTCGCCATAGGACCACGAGCGGTGCGGGATGTCTTCGTAGGGCGTCAGGTCAACCAAGCCGTTCACGGCGACGTTCTCGGCGTCGAGCATGATGTCCTTGCCATGCATGTGATAAAGGCAGCCTTCCTCGCCCAGCTTCTTGACCACCGCGACCGCGTCCACGCCAAGTTGGAACAAGCCGCTCAAGTCGAGGTTGGCGCCGATCTGCTCGCCCGCCGCGTGCCGCAGCTTCAGAAGCGTGGCCACGTTGAATACGGAACACCCGCCGTCCATTTCGAGCCCCACTTTCACGTTGCGCTGCTGCGCGTAGGCATTCAGATCCTTCCAGTAGGGAATCAGGACCGAGTCCCATTGCCACTTGAGAATGTCCACGAATTCATCGGTCTCGAGCGTGGTCACCCAGTTCGGATGCTTGCCCGTGCCGTCGCCCGGGCAGCCGGAGAAGCAGTTGATGTGATTCACGCCCGTTTTCGCGGCCAGATCGATGCTCTTGCGGTAGACGGCGTCTTCGCGCTTGGCCCTCTCGGTGTCCGGATGCACGGGATTGCCGTGGCAGCTGAACGCGCTCACCATGATGTTGTTCTTTTCAAACTGCTGCATGTAAGCTCGGCGCCTGGAATCGTCGGCGAGCAAGCCATCAAGATCACAATGCGCGTTGCCGGGATCGTTGCCTGAGCCGATCTCGACGGCCTGGATGCCGAATTCCTTGATCATCTCGATCAACTGGTCGAGCGAGAGATCGCTGAACGCCGGATCGAAGACGCCGATCTTGAGCTTGGGTGAGTCGCTGCGGACCTCATGGGGCTGTCCCGCTTGCGCCGGCGCTGCGAATCCGATTACCGCGCGCGCACCTTCCGCCACGAGCATCGCAGCGGTCAGCTTCTCGGCCGTACCCTTCAGAAAGGCCCGCCGGCTCTCCAGTGATGCACGATTCTTCGTAAGCATCGATTCACCTCATTCGTCGCTACCCGGCGCCGGCCGCTCGATCTTCATCACCTTCACCGGCGCGGCCATGGCTTCGAGTTGGGGAATGTCAAAGAATTTGTAGAAGTCCAGGCAGAACAGCTCCGGCGCGCCGCGGTAGGGGACAGGCTTTTCGAGCAGATACGCCAAAGATTCCATTGCGTCGCCGCTGACGATCTCCGAGTACATGTCCGGTTGCAATGCCGCCGCCACCAGCGCGATCACCTGGTTGCGCTTGCCGTCCGTCTCAATGCGGACGCGGTGGCCACCGCTTGTCGACCGCATCCAATCCGCGACCGCCAAGAGTTGTGCCACTTCCAATCCCAGCGGACGGTCGCCGGCGCTCGCCGTGAGCATTTCCCAGTCCGCCGGATCGGGCTCTTGCGGAATCGTGGCGCCGTTGAACAGCAGGTCGAGCGCCAGCACCTGCTCGCCGCGGTTTACACGATCGGAAACGATCTCACCTGCGGATTTTCGGCCCGTGTCGTCAAGCACGATCGTGGCCGGCGCGTCCGGCTGCGTCGCAACGGCTTTCAACCAGACGCTGGTGGCGCTGAGCCCGTTCGAAAATTCAAATCGATACGAAAGCGTCTCCAGCCCCTGATGCTTCGTGCCGGCAATTCTCCAGGCGTTCTCGACGCTCACCGGAGTGTAACGGATGATGTGCCGCAACTGCTCGCGTTCGGATTTCGCCCAGGACTGATGCTCGGCCGTATTCCCTGCTCCGCTCGGAATCGCAGGTCGTGCAATCGACTCCGCCAGCTTGCGCGCGAGCGTGTTGAAGGTGAGATTGTCAGCCGGCACGCCGACCGTGAGGTCCTGTTCCGATCGAATCTCGCTGTCACTAGGGATCTCCGCCTCCGCAACCGGCAGATGAAAGTGCTCGGTGAAAAATCGATAGGCCTGTTGCCGATTATCGAGCTGATAGTTGTGCGTGGCGGGATCGAGATTCTCATGCCAGGCCAGCACGCCGAAATCGCCGAAGAGAGCGAAATAGGGCCGAATCTGATCGTAAATGTACGGCTTCACCAAGGCCGCCCGGAAACAGCAATTGTCCTCCGCGTTGTGCATCAGCAGCGTGGGCCGCGGTGCGCGCAGGATAACGAGATCGGGATAATCCTCGCCGACCACCAGGTCCGTGGCATTCTCTTCGATCTCGTTCGTCTCGCCCGGATGCGTGAGATTCGATTGTAAAGACCCAAAGCCCGCCACCTCGGCGGCCACCGCGACGCGCTCGTCAAGTGCGCTTAGCGTGATCGTCTGCCAGCCGCCGCCGGAGAGTCCTGTCATGCCCAGGCGTTGCGGATCGACCTCGGGCAGGGTTGCCAGGTAGTCCAGGCCCCGGCGCATGGCAAGATAGAAGAACCCCAGCGCATTCGCGCCCACGAAATCGAGGTGCGCCGAGTAGTCGTGCTGGTCCTGGGGCACGTGCAGTTCGCCAAACCCCATCCAGCCCAGGCTCAGCGCCACGATTCCGCGTTTGGCGAAATTGATGCACCGCTTCTGTTCGTATTCCGCCGCTT
>JASHQD010000057.1 GCA_030037755.1 Terriglobia bacterium | reverse complement strand
ACGCATACCTACGACAGCCAGAGTCGCGGCCTCACCTCTTCACGGGCGAATGGAGTCGACAGTATATCGGTAGTCTACTAGCGATACGCCGGTCCGGGTGCGGGCCCGTCCCCTCCCGATCCGGCTCAGCATGGGGACGAAGAACCGTAAGCTATCACACAGACTCGAAGTTAACGGTTGAGCACGTCGATCACGGCCGCGCCCCGGATGGCGTCGTTCTTCAGCGCATTCAACGCCCGGTTTGTCTCGTCGAGAGGAAAGATCTCGGTTTCGGTATGGATGGGAATCTCGGCGGCGACGCGCAGAAAGTCCTCGCCGTCCTGACGCGTGTTGTTGGCCACGCTGCGCACCACGCGTTCGCCGTAGAGCAGGTCATAATCGAATGCCGGGATGGTGCTCATGTGGATTCCGGCCAGCGTCAGCGTGCCGCCCTTGCGCAGCGCCTTGAGCCCGGCCGGTACGATCTCGCCCGCGGGCGCGAAAACGATGGCGGCATCGAGCGCCACCGGAGGCTGATCGAGCGTGGCGCCGGTCCACAGCGCTCCGAGCTCCCGAGCAAGCTTCTGGTGCCGCTCGTCGCGCGTCGACACGTAGACGTCCACGTTCCAATGCCGCGCCACCTGGATGGCGATGTGGGCCGCGGCGCCGAATCCGTAAAATCCGAGCTTTCCGCCCGGCTGGATCCCTGAAAGACGCAGCGAGCGGAATCCGATGATGCCGGCGCAGAGCAGCGGCGCCGCATGGCGGTCGGTGAAACCCTCGGGAATTGCGTAGACGAATTGATCGCGCGCGGCGATGTACTCCGCATAACCGCCGTCGGTGGTATAGCCGGTGAAATCGGCATGCTCGCAGAGATTCTCCTGCCCGGCGCGGCAGTACTGGCAGACGCCGTCCGTGCCTTGCAACCAAGCGACGCCCACGCGATCGCCTGTCTTGAAGCGCGTGACACCCGATCCGAGAGCCTCAATGGTGCCGACGACCTGATGCCCGGGAATCACGGGCGATTTGCGCGGCGGAAGTTCGCCCTCGATCACGTGCAGATCGGTCCGGCAGACGCCGCAAACGCGCACGCGCACCAGCACGTGGCCCGGACCGGGCTCAGGGCGGGGAACGTCGGTCACATGCAGCGGATTGGTCTCGATCGGCGCGGGTTTGTGGAGTAGACAAGCTTTCAAGATCGGCCTCGAACGCGCACTTGGGCGCTACTCCTGCATTGTACCGTGCGGTGCACGCAAATCCCGGTCCTCCCAAGGTTAGATTCTCGTGAACCCGTCCGTGCTCCATTCCTCTGAGCCGACGCCGTTGTGGACAAAAAACAGGCCGTCGGGATCGTATTTCTTCTTGATCGCGGCCAGCCTAGGATAATTGCTTCCCCAGTACGCCTGCTGAAATCCCTGCTCGAAATAGTTGCTCTCGCTCACGTAGGCGCCACCCGCGGGAGCGACCGCTCGCAGTTCGCTCATGCAATTGTCGATGTCGTGCGCGCTCTTGTGTGCCGCCACCGCATCGGGCTCGTGGCCGGGAACCCCGGGATAGGCGGGCCATTGCCCGTTGGCGACGATGGCCAACGCAAATGACGTCAGCACTGCCGGGTTCATGGCGGTGTCTCGCGATGCCGCGATGGCGTCATCGGGCGCTCCGGCAAGCCCCTTGTTGAACTGCAGCTCGATTGACGCGTGCCGCGAGCCTGCGAACAACGCCTGAGCGAGATGTTCCTGCGACGAATCGTCGTCGAGCAGCGATGCAGGCAGCCAGAGCGATTGAAATCCCCAAACGAACCAGCACACCTGGCCGCCATCGCCCGTCCACCAGACGTTGTTGGGGCTCGCGCCGGGACGCGAATCGGAGAGGAACACATGATGCTTGTGCTCCCGCCGCCAATCGACGTCCCACCAGTTGCGTAACGGCATGCTGCCGATCTCGGGCGTTCCGCTCAGCGTGTAATCGGCGGGCGACTGGCGCACCCAGTCGAGGAAGGGCTGCCAGGTTTTCTGGGCCGCGGCCGTATCCAGGCCGTGGGAAACCATGCTGATCTCGAGCGAGTTGCCACGATTGAAATGCGCCTGCTCGCCCCAGTGATCGTTGAACAATTGCTCGCGATAGAAGCTTACGAACCGGCGAACGAGCCGCTGGTAGGCTTCGTCAGAATTCGCCTTCACCCTGAAGTTGGCTCCGCCGCCGAACTCGGGCAGGTCGTGAGTGCGCAAAGTGAGCCGCGTGACCACGCCGAAACTGCCTCCGCCGCCACCCTTGAGAGCCCAGAACAGGTCGGGGTTCGAACAGGGATTGGCGACGCGGATCTTGCCATCGGCCGTGACGACTTCGGCTTCCAGCAATCCCGCGGCGGCAAGGCCGTAGTGCTTCGAGAAGCTTCCGAAGCCGCCGCTTTGAACCAGCCCCGCCACGCCGACCGTGGTACAGCCGCCGCCCTGAACGTATCGCCCGCCTTTGGTGGTGACGGCGTCGTAAGCCTGCATCCAGATCGTTCCGGCGCCGACGGTCACGGCCGCCTGCGGCGGATGGGTGCCAGTGCATCCCTGCGGAACGAAATCCGCATGCTGGGTGACGTCGTTCATGTGCCGCGTCCAGATGAGCAGGGAATCAGGGGCATTCGACGTGCCCTGGTAGCTGTGCCCGCCGCCCTTCACCACCAGCCGCAGATCGTTCTCGCGGGCAAACTTCACCGCCGCCGCAACATCGCCGGCGTCTCTGGCCGCCACCGCGTAAACACTCGGCTGCGTCGCCCATGCATCAACCCACCCAAGGGTCTGGGTCAGGCCGGGTTGATCGCCGACGTAATAGGGGTTCCTCAGATTTGGCCTGAGCTTGTCCCACGCGGCTGCTCCCGCGGGGCCCTTACAGGCGGCGAGCGGCGACTCGACCGGAATCAGATTTCCGCCTACGGCGTCGCTGAGGGATTTCCAGGCTGCCTCCGAAGGCCACGCGGCGTCAGATGGACGCAGGCGGCGAACGGTCCTGCCAGCGCGAGTTCCGCGCGGCAACAAGGGCAGAAGCGCGGCTGATCCGGAAGCCTTCAAGAATCGTCTGCGGTCCACGTTGAGCCTCCGTTGAAAGTGGCACAGGCACTCTTACCTGTGGTCTGGCCCATCTGCGCGACGTCACGATACCGCGCCGCATTCCTCGCGCACCCACACGAATGCAGCGTGCGGAAAGGAGCGCAACCAATGTCAGGTGGCGCAGACGCTACACGAAAGACAATAATACCGCGTGAGAGAGCAGAAGCCGCAGATTCCCTGAGCGGGAAGCGCCCGAACCTTAGACGGCCAAGCGAACCGGGAGATTCAAAAAGGCAAGTCAACAGTTGACAGTCGACAGTCAACAGTCAAGAGCGGACAGTTAGTCAGTTGACAGGCTGAGGCTGGAGGTTCTGGAGCGTGGGAAGTCCATAAAACGGCAACCCGTTGTCAAACGTCATCGTCGGTGGCGCGGCCCCTGACGGAGTCCCCTCGACAAACACCCCGGCCAGAAACATGACCACCTTCGTGTCTCTAATTCCGGAGATGCTGTTGACGCTGGTCAAGTTCGTGTACCCTTCCGTGCTGCTGCCATCCGGACCGTTGAGCGTCGAGCTGTTTTGACCGCAGCAGCTCACGCGTCCGTGGACGTTGCTGAAGGTGACGGAAACTGTGCCGACCGGCAGCGGGATGTCCGTCGGGTAAGTGAGTGATAGGGAGCCGACCCCTTGAAAGTCGGCGGGATCGGCGTTCCCGCCCGCGGCAAAAATGACGTTCGTCGCCGGGGCGACAAATGAGCCCGTGGTTTGGGCGACAGCCGGAAGCCAGAAACACGATACGGCACAAATCAACGCGATCAAGAAGAACATCTTCTTGGCCCTCATCGTAAACTCCCTTTCCTGGGATCTGCTCGGAGTGAAAAGCTCGGGGTATCTTTGGACATCCCGCGACGGGAACGGTTTGGTGTGGCGAGACACGGCGGGTGACGTTGACGTGGCAAAAGCCGGCCGTCGTCACCCGTCAGCGTCTGATCTCACTCCGTGGGACTCAATACCGCATGGGCATGCGGATGTCCGACTTCGATGTGTACCGTGCAGTGATGATCGTGATAGGAGAATCTTCGGCTCAGGACGTTGAAGTCCGTAGCGTGTCCGCCGTAGGGACACGTGACCTGGTCACCCACGTCGGGGATCAGGGCTGCCTCGCCCTTCTCCAGCACGATGGGCTCATCCAAAGGGTGCTCTTCCGGGAAGTGACCCGCCTCTCTGAACTTAAACATAACGTCGTATCTCATGCTCCCTCCGTGGGCTGCGGACCCGCTGGGCCGCAGAGTGGAGGGGGACGGCGCCGCGGTCTCACCGCCCCCGATTATCCCCGTAACAGCCGCCGCGACCGGTTGAGCCAACACTTAGGTGCTCACGGATAAAGGCCGCGAATCTTGATGGCCTCAGCCACGCGGCCAATGCCCAGCATATTGGCAGCGGTCCGCATGGGAACCCTGTGATCGCGGTGAATCTTCAGGACGTCCCCGAAGCTGACCTTCATGATGTGCTCCAGGCGTTTATAGACGTCCTGCGTATCCCAGAACAAATGCTGCGTGTCCTGCACCCACTCGAAGTAGGACACAGTGACCCCGCCGGCATTGCACAGGATATCGGGAATCAGGAAGACCCCCTTGGATTCGAGCACCGCGTCGCCATCGGGCGTGACGGGGCCGTTCGCCGCTTCGGCCACCACCTTCGTCCGGATGCTCGGTGCGTTGTTGGAGTCAATGGAGTTCTCGAGAGCCGCCGGAACCAGGATCTCGCAATTCAGCGCGAGCAGTTCGGCAGGCTGAATCTCCTCGGAACTCGGGAATCCGAGCACCTGGCCCGTCTTATCCTTGTAGGCCATGAGCTTGGGAATATCAAAGCCCTTGCTGTTGAAGATGCAGGCCTTGGAATCGCTGACCGCGATCACCACCGCGCCCGCCTCGTGCAGCAACTGCGCCGCAATCGATCCGGCGTTGCCGAATCCCTGGACCACCACTTTGGCGCCTTTGACCGGAATCTTGAGGAATTCGAGAGCCGACAGGGTGGTGTAAAAGACGCCGCGGCCGGTCGCCTCGTTGCGGCCGAGAGAGCCGCCAAGCGAAATCGGCTTGCCGGTGACAACACCGGGGATTGGATAACCTTTGGTCATGCTGTAGGTATCCATAATCCAGGCCATAGTCTGAGAATTGGTGTAGACGTCGGGCGCCGGGATGTCCTGATCGGGGCCGATCAGGGGCAGAATCGAAGCCGCGTAACGACGGGTGAGCCGCTCGAGCTCGATCTGTGACATGTCTTTGGGGCTGCAGGTGATGCCGCCCTTGGCGCCGCCGAAGGGAATGTTGACCACCGCGCACTTCCAGGTCATCCAGGTGGCCAATGCCTTGACTTCATCGAGAGTAACGTTGGGATGGTAGCGGATACCACCCTTGCCCGGCCCTCGCGCCGTGCTGTGCTGAACGCGGTAGCCTTCAAAACGATGGATGTGTCCATCGTCCATGCGTACGGGGAGGGTAACTTCCAGGATCCTCTCCGGATACTTGATCATCTCCCGGACATCCGGCTCCAGGTTGAGCTCATTAGCCGCCAAATCAAAATTATGGAGGGCAGCTTCGTGGGCGCTTTTCGGAGTCATCGTCGCCTCCAGAACGGGCATGGTCAATTACCTCCTTTAGGTAACGAATTGGTGCTGGCAAGTCAAGGGGAGATTCGTGGGTCAGCGGGAGGATGCAAGCAGGAAATCGGAACCCTGAACGGACCATCGTCCCTCCGTGGGAACTTCCCCTCTTCCTTTTCCTATTAAAACTGTTCCAGTGACCGGGCACCCGCCATGATGCCAGTCACAATTCGGGGGTGATGGGCCTCACAAAAGACCGTGCTTCACCGCACGGAAACTCGCATGAGGATAATTGAGCCATTGAACCATTGGGCCATTGAGTCATTGAGATACTGAGCCATTAACTCAATTAGGCGCAAATGACGAAATGACCCAATGACCCAATCTCCCCAGGTCCGCTCCAACGCGAGAAGGGGTACGATAAACAACATGCGCATCGTGTCGCTCGCGCCCAATGTGACTTCGATACTGGTCGAACTCGGCGCGTCCGACGCGCTCGCCGGAATCACCCGCTGGTGCAAAGACGTGCTGACGGAGGAACAGGTTCGCAGCCTGGCGCATCTCCCCCGATTCGACGACTGCTGGAACGCAGATCCTTCCGCTGTGGCCGCGCTCCAGCCGGATCTGGTGATCGGTTCGGTCCCTTATCGCGCCCAGGTCGTGGACGGCCTGGTCGCGCGGGGCTTGCGCTTTCTCGCGACTTATCCGCGGTGCCTGGCCGATATCTACAAGGACATCCGGCTGCTCAGCCGCATCGTGGACGCATCCGCCGCCGGCGATCGGCTCGCGGATGGGATGCAGGGCGAGATTGACGCCGTGCGCAGCCGCCTGGCGCGAGTGCAGCCCCATGGGCACCGGCCGAGGGTCTACTGCGAGGAGTGGTCGAATCCGCTACAGAATTCTCAAACGTGGGTCGCCGAACTGGTGGAAGCGTGCGGCGGCGAATTTGTGCCTTCACCGGCGGCACGCAAGGTGACTGCGGAGGAAGTAATCGCAGCCGATCCAGAGTTGATCGTGGTCGCCTGGTGTGGAACCAATGATCGGTCGCGGCCCGACGTGGTCCGGCGGCGGCCCGGATGGGAAGCGATTGACGCCGTTCGCCACGCCCGAGTCTATGCCGTCCGCGACGAGCTGTTGAACACCCCCGGTCCGAAGCTGATCGACGGGCTCCAGGCACTGGGGCGGCTGATCCATCCTGAGGTGTTCCGAGAAGTCGACAGTCGACAGTCAACGGTCGACAGTTAGCCGTCAGCGGTCAGTTGCCGGTCGCGGACCGTCGATCGCGGATCGTGGATGGTCGGGAATCACGATCTACGATCCTTCCTCTCCCACCGCTGACCAATTATCGGTGATCCCCACTTGACTGGGGAGTAGCGCTTGGGTCGGCGGCATCTGGAGTCGGCTTGGTTGCGGGAGCAGGCGATAAGGCGGGCGATGTCGTCCCTGTAGATGCGTCTGGCTGCGAGCCTGCAGCGTCGGGAGCCTTGTTCAGCTCCGGTGGCAGCGGGTGCGGTCCCAGGCCCATTTTCATGAGCGACTTGGCATCGGGCAGCCCGGTCACCCCGAAGCCGTTCGCGGTCTGGTAACGCGCCATGGCGTCGCGAGTCTCGGTATCCCACCGCCCGGTCGGCGTTCCGTGATACGCGCCGGCATCGATCAGCGCCTGCTGGATGCTCTCCACGCGCGCGGGATCCATTTGCATCTTCGCCAGACGCGTGTAAGCGGTGGACCGTCGAGGCTTCGCCTTGCGGGTTCTGCCCTTGCGAGCCGAAACCGAAGCTGTGCGCCTGTGGCCCGAGGTTCGAACGCTCGATTTGTGAGTGGCCGAACGCGAGGCGGAGTGAGTTACCGGCCGTTTCGCCGGCCTCTTGGCCGTCGAACCGTCGGCGGCGTAGAGCGGGGAACAGACCAAGACCGCGGAAAGCAACGCCGTAAACCCTTGGCCGCAGGTTAATCGATTGAACGTCGCTGGAATACGGAACCGCCTTTCAGCGCAGCTTGCCTGCTCAGGGTAGCTTGTCGGCGACGAATTGGGTCGTGAAACCGCTGTCGCTTTCGCGCGCCACCAGGAACAGAACGCTCTGCCCGGATTTCAGTCCGGACTGGATGCGGTTGAAATCTTCCACGGAGAACACCGGCTGATGATTCATGGTCAGGATTACGTCGAAGCGCGAGAGGCCCACATCGTCGGCGAAGCTGCCGAGGCGCGCGTCCGTGACGACGATGCCCTCCGGGCTCGACAGGCGCAGGTCGCGCGCAATGGCTTTCGCCTGATCGCTGGTGAGGTTCTTCACGGAAAGGCCAAGCTGCCCCTTGCTGTTGTCGATCGAGGCTGGGGTCGCGGCGGGCTTGGGAGCCGGGCCGTCGTTCTCGCCCACGATCTTATTCCAGTCGCCGACGGTCAGCTCACCCTGCGACGGCTGGCCGTCGCGCAGGTAGCTCACCTTCAGGTGCGATCCCGGGGCCGCCTCGGAAATGATCGTCAGAAGATCGTCGCCGGTTGGGGTCGGCTTGGAATTGACCGCCGTAATGATGTCGCCAAGACGCAAACCTGCGTGTTCGGCCGGAGTATCCGCTCCCACGCTCTCGATCACCACGCCGTGATCGGTACCCATCGCCTGAAGAACGGCCTCGTTGCGCCCGTTCACAAAGGTCACGCCGATGGCGCCGCGCCGCACCTGCCCGTTGCTGACCAGCTCGTTGTAAATCTCTCGCACGGTGTTGGACGGAATCGCGAACCCGACGCCGTCATAAGCGTCGCGCTGCGTGGCGATCGCCGTGTTGATGCCGATCACCTGCCCGCCGAGGTTCACCAGCGGTCCTCCGCTGTTACCGGGATTGATCGCGGCATCGGTCTGGATGAAATGCTTGAACTCGCCCTCGCGGCCCGGTTCAATGCCGCGCCCCTTGGCGCTGATGATGCCCGCCGTGACCGTGGAGTTCAAGCCGAACGGGCTGCCGATCGCCAGGGCCCAATCGCCCACGCGCACCGTGTCGGAATTCCCGAGCGTGGCGGCTGTCAGCGGCTTTGAGGAGTCGATCTTGATCACTGCCAGGTCGGTCCAGCGGTCATAGCCTACAATCCGCGCTGGATGGCCTTTGGACGTATCGTCGTCATCGGCTAGGAAAACCCTCATGCGGTCTACCGTCTGGTTGCTGGAATCGCGCATGATCACGTGGCAGTTCGTTAGAATGTAACCCGAGGAATCGAGAATCACACCGGAGCCGAGGCTGGTTTCGGGAATGCTTCCCGGAGGTCCCCCGAAGTGGAAGAAATGATCGAAGAAGCCCTCGAACGGCTCATCATCACCGTCGCCTTCCCCGTCGTCTCCCGGATTACTGTGGCCGACGCCCGGCTTGTGGTGTGTGACCCGGATGTCGCTCTCGGTCTTGATGTTGACAACCGCCGGGCCGATCGTGTCCGCGACGCGGGCGAACGATTCCGAAAGCGCGGTGGGGGACGGGGTGCCGAGCAGTCTGGCGTCACTGTGGAAAGGCTTGTCCGCCCTCACGCCCCGCGAGACAATTGTCCCGATGAGGATTCCTGCGCCCAAAGTCACGGCAATCACGAGCGCCGGTAACAGGCCACGCTTGTTCATTCTTCCTTCCTTGTCGCCGCGCGTTTGTAGCGGCGGTCTATGACCGCCGGTGCGGCGGTGCAGGGACCGCCGGCAGAGAAGCGCGCAGCCGTTCAGTCTCTCCGGTGATTGACGATTATAACCGATCTTGCGTTGTCCACCGCCCGGCTGGATTGTCCGGTGCGGCGGTCCGCTTGCCGGTGTGCTCCCCTTTACCGAAGCCACTTCATTGTGATGCAGAGTGCCGGCCTGGAGCGGCCCGGAGCAAGCCTTCGGAGACACCAAACCTCGGAATGATCGGGGCGCCTCGGCCTCGAAAAAGGGTTGTTAGACGCCTGCCTGCTTCGCGGCCAGCGGGCCGATCCATGGCAGCATGAAGCGCTCGTTGCTGTAAGCCTTGTACATCATGAACAGCCAGAGCACGAAGAAAGCGATCCTTATCACGACCCAGATGAGGGCGAGGAGGCTCCAGAGGATCCCCAGGCTTGCAAAAAACAGGGCCCCGAAGACGGCGCTCCAGATGATCGAAAGGATTACCAGGGTGGCGCTGAGAAAGATGGACTGGAAAGCGTGGAAGCGGACGAACGAGTCACGCCGGTAAGGCTCGATTACGAGGAAGATGATCCCCGTGATGAATCCGAGCAGATAGGAAAGCGCCCCAGCCACATTCGACGTCATCGGAGCCGCCCCTGTCGCTGGAGGCGATGTCGCCGCCGGCGCTGCTCCGGCTGGTGCCCCCTGCACGGGCGCGCCGCACGAACCACAGAACCCAGCACCTTCATTCAGGGAAGCCCCGCATTTCGCACAGAAAGCCATGATTTTCCTCCGGTCATCAGCACTTGATCTGGCCGCCGCACGTTGATCGCGCACAGTATGACACAAAATCGAAGCCCCCGCAGTGACGGCGCCGACGATGGGGAAGGGGTGTTGCGGGGCGATTTCCGGGGGTTAACTACGTCGCCATCGTGCGGCGGTGAAGATAGCGCCCGCCATCCGGCCGTGAAGACACCGCCCACTACCCGGCGGTGAGGACACCGCCGCTACAGCGCGGTTCGATTGAAAAACTGAAATGGGAATAGAATGCCTTCGCGTCGCGCCGTGGGGCGCGGCCGTGATGGTAGGAGCTTAAATGAACAGCGGTGGCTCGTCGGAGCCGAGATCCACCGGCGGATGCGCCCCGGGCGTTTGCGCATTCCGGGCAGAGGGCGACCCCAGGGCCGCAATCAGCACCACTGCCGCCGCTGCCGCGGTCAGCGGATGCTGCCTCACCCATCCCCAGAGACGGTCCCACGCCATTTCCAATCCTTGCATAGCACTCTCCATCGTCACCATACGCTTCAGCGCCGCCGCGAGCCAGCAAAAAGAATCCATCGGCGTCAGTTTCGTGCTGAAGCGCGAAAAATCACGGTTCAGCATCGAGCCTAGGACTCTGGCTTCTTGCGCGCCAACACTAATATACGCCGCTCGGGGTAAAAAAGAGGTTACGAATCTGTTACCAACCGGGTTAATTTCCGCGTTTGATCCCGGCCGCGGGCTGCCGCAGCGGTGTCCTCAGCGCCGTAGACACCGGGCGATCCAGAGCGGCGGTGGGGACACCGCCGCTACAGCTCGCGCCGCAGTGGCACGAGCCCGATCCACCCTCTTGACAGACGCCGCGCTGGTTCCTATCATCGGGCTATCGCTAGAAAGGAGGTGATCCATGGTCATTGAAAGTAGCTTAAGCGAGGGTGCTGAGGCATAGGCGCTCTCCGGCGCTCGTTTGGGAGCTCCTCTTTAGCGAAGAGGGGCGTGGTTTCGAGGCGCTTGGACGCGCCTGAATCTCGTTTCGGCGAGAGAGCCAATTCCCATCAGCACCCGTCAGCCCCTGGAGCTCACGCTGAGCGCGACTCCAGGGGCTTTCCATTTCAGAGAGCAGGAATGAAGGCATATCA
>JASHQD010000742.1 GCA_030037755.1 Terriglobia bacterium | reverse complement strand
CAATTTTACACGAACGAAGCCAACAGGTAGTTGAAAACAAAGCGCTTCTGTTTTTCATAGCGTGCGAAAGCCAATAGCTTGCTGAAAACAAAGGTACTTATGTGAATAAAGCCAATAGGTTACTGATGGGCAATGATTTAGATCAACTCCCGCGGGCGAAAACGCGGTTGTCGGTTAATCGGTCGTCGGTTGTCGGTTGTCGGCCTTTGGCGGTAGACCGGTGGATTGCAGATCGGGGTTTGGGAAGGAACCACGCTCCACGCTCTACGATCTACGTCCAGCAACCGACGACCGGCAACCGAGAACCTCGCCCTTGTACTCGTTTGAGGCTTTGGTCGTCGCGATTAGAAATTGGCGAGTTGTTTCTTCAGGCGATCGGGAGAGAGATGGCAGTAGACCGGGGAGAAGTTCCGCTGCGGGACGGCATGGCCACTCTGGCTGAAAACGAGGTAAGGCTCCTGACGGGTGTTCCAGGGGGCCCAATGCGGAAGACCCGGCCCGTTCGGATCTCCGAGTTTTGCAAAGTCTGTCCAGTAGGCCTCGATGATTTGCGAGAGCTTGTGGTCCGTCGCCGTGAACGGCAGCCAACTGAACGTGCGAGCCTGGAACGTGCCGAAAACATAAGGAAGTTCCAGCGAGTGGAAGGCGCCGAGCTCCGACTCGCCCTTTCCCGGAACCGAACGATCGAACCGGTAGACGAATGCGCGTCGCCCGGCACTTGTGGTCAGGGCAGCCTCCGCCCCGTCCGGACATGCCACCAGGATGTCGTCAGTGGCCTGATCGACGGCGGGGTTGCCGTGAACCAGAATTCGAGCCGCGTACGTCGCCACCGTCATATCCGTCCAGGTGCCGTACAGAGGTCGAGCCAAAGTTGCGAATTGACTGAGCACTTCACTTGTGCCAGGCTTGGCGGCAGGCTGAGGCGACTTTTTTGCTTCCGCAGCCGCATCCACTCGAAAGGCGGCGAACTCCCTCGAATTCAAGCCCACGAGCAAATCCACCGGCTCAATCTTTCCCGATGCAAAGGCCTTTGCCGGCGATTGTGGAAGAACCCACCCGTCCACGACCGATGCGTTGGGGTCGTAGCCCTTGAACCCGGTAGCAATCAGGCGGTCTTCAATCTCGGCGATCCGGGCGGCCGGCAAACTCCTCAGGGCTTCGAGCTGCGATCCTGGCTTGCCCCCGGCCGCTTCTTTTCCGACAGCCAGTCCGAGCGGCTCCATCTGAGTGACGGTGCGTGCGGGTCCGAGCCCGAAGGCAGGACCGCTCTCGGCAATGACCCGGCGAAACAGGTCTTTGGTGAGGGGAGAAGCCATCAGCGTGGTCGCGTCGATCGATCCCGCCGACTCACCGAAGAGCGTCAGGTTGGCGGGGTCGCCACCGAAGGCGGCGATATTCTGCTGCACCCACTTGAGCGCTGCGATCTGATCGAGAAGGCCGTAGTTGCCGGAGCTGTGGTGGGGAGATTCCGCCGTCAGTTCGGGATGGGTGAAGAAACCCATGGCTCCCAGGCGGTAGTTCACCGTGACGACGATGACACCGTGCGACGCCAGGATGGCGCCGTCGTAGCCGGGTTCTGCCCCACTGCCGACCCTGTTGCTGCCACCGTGCAGCCAGACCATGACAGGGAGATTCGCGCCCGGCTGCAACTGCGGCGTCCAGACGTTGAGGTACAGGCAATCCTCCGATGGATCGAGTGTCTGAAGCGTGTATGGGACGCCGTAGGTGGCGGCGAGCGGCTGGATGAAGTTGTCGGTGCCCGCAACGCTCTGCATGCAGGGATGGGAGGGCCTCGTCGCCTCGCGTATCCCCGTCCAGGAGGCAACCGGTTGAGGCTCGCGCCATCGCAGATCCCCTACGGGAGGCATCGCGAAGGGGATGCCTTCAAATACCGCGATATTGCCCCGCAGCGCTCCCTCGATCGTGCCGCTGGTCAAATGAACGAGAGGTCCTCTGGGCGCCACCTGCTGCGACCTTTGAGTCGATGCGAGGAGCATCGGAAGGGCAAGGCAAAGACGAAAAAACCGCATAAGAGAACGTCTCCTGTCGATTCGAACCTGGCCTTTCCGGATGGCCGTGGCGCCTTTTTCATGTCCAGGGCTGACGACCGGCCATTGCCACCGCGAGCAGGCCGCCTCACGCGGCGATTCGACCGCCAGACGCCGATGCTATCAGCTTGCTGGCAGTTTTGCCTCCACCGCGGCCCAGGTGTCGCTCACCCGCCTACTATGCCGTATTCGTGAGGTGAGTCACGAAAAAGAGGAGAAGCCGCCCTTGTGTTTTCCCGAGGGTACGAGAATAAGACATTAGCTCGGTGCGTATGCTGCCTCTTCTGGGCCGAGTGTTGAGATGCGAGCATCGGAACGCCCGCCAATAGCCCAAGCTACCATCGCGGGTGGCGAGTTTGAGTTTTTTCAGGCATGAGGAGATCTTTCGATCCGATGGGGACTCCGGGTCCGATGGGACTGCCGAGGTCGACGGCAGTGCCGGCGATGTCGTCTCCACTCCGCCCGGCAACTCCGGAATGGGGACCGGGGCTTTGACAGGGCGCGGCCCACAAGCCGCTCCCCGGACCATCGGCATCGATGAGTCTCCAGCGGGCTATTCCTCAGCGAGTTGCTCTCCAGCAGAGCTCGCCTCCGCTTCACCCGCCGCAGGGCAGTCTAAGACCAATGACTCTTCGATGCGAACAGGAGCGGGTTTTGGCAGTTCGTGGATCGCGGATCGTAGTTCGTTGTCAAACAGTCAACGGATCTACGGTCGACGGCCTACAATTCGAGATCATCCCGGGAGCCGACGACTGGGAAACCGACAACCGGCAACCGAGAACCGGCAACCCCCTCACCAGCAGCCGAATTTGCCATTACCCGTCCTTGCACTTGCGAGGCGCGCCTTTCAACGGATACCGTTGGAGATTCTCTTGTGGTCCACAAACGCGCATGTTCTTCCAATTTCGACGCAGGGGCCGCCCCTGAGTCGAAGTTAGGGCACTACGAGGAGGTCCGCTGATGATCGTGCCGTGCAGAGTCTATTCCCGATTGGCCGCCGCTGTGGCTTTGCTGCTCTGCTCCGCTGTGGCGGGTTCGGCCAGCGAGTTTGCGACCGCAGTGAGCTACCCGGCCGGAACCGCGCCGATCTCCATCGTGGTTGCGGACTTCAACGGCGACGGTAAACCTGACCTGGCAGTCGCGGACTTCAACAGCGGCGATGTCAGCATCCTCCTGGGCAACGGAAACGGCACATTCCAGTCAGCGGTGAGCTACGGAGCGGGCACGCGTCCGATTTCGATCGCCACCGGTGACTTCAACGGCGACGGCATCCTGGACCTTGCCGTCGCCAACAACAAGAGCAGCGGTACGGTCAGCATCCTGCTCGGCAACGGTAACGGGACTTTCAAGAGCGGGTCGGCGTATTCCGCAGGCTCGGAGTCGCGATATGTGGCGGCCGGCGATTTCAACGGCGACGGCAAGCTCGATCTCGCGGTGGCCAACCAGACTTCGAATAACGTCAGCATTCTGCTCGGCAACGGCGATGGAAGCTTTCAGGCGCCGGTGAACTACAATGCGGGCTCCGCTCCGGTATTCGTCACTGCGGTCGCCTTGGAAAGCGGCGGCGCGCTGGACCTGTTGGTGGCCGACGCTTCCAGCGGAGAGAACAGCACGGTCAGCGTGCTGCTCGGAAATGGCGATGGCACTTTTCAAACCGCAGTGAGTTACAAAACGGGCTCCCGTCCCGAAGGCATCGCAGTAGCTGATTTCAATGGCGACGGCATCCTGGACATGGCGACAGACGACTATAGCGCCAACGAAGTCAGTGTTCTGCTGGGCAACGGAAATGGGACGTTCGGCCAGGCCACGAACTTCACCGTGGGCACCGAACCGGTCGCCATCGCCACCGCCGATTTCAATGGTGACGGCAAGGCTGACCTGGTGACTACGAATTTCAACGAAAAGAACGTGAGCGTGCTGCTGGGGAACGGCGATGGGACGTTCCAAACCGCAGTCAACTATGGCGCGGGATCATATCCGCGCGCCGTCGCGGCAGTGGATGTGAATGCTGACAATGCGCCCGACCTCGAGGTGGCCGACGACGTCGGGAACAGCGTCAGCATCCTGCTCAACACCGGGGGCACGTTCGTAACCACCACCAGTTCTCCCAATCCGTCCAATTCCGGCCAGCCGGTCACGATCAGCACAACTGTTGAGGGAAGCCTGACAGGATCGGCGACTCCGACCGGCAGCGTGACCTGGACAGACAATGGCACCACGGTGCTCGGCACCATGTCGCTCAATTCGTCAGGCCAGGCAAGCCTGACGGTGTCCAATCTGCCCAGCGGCTCGGACACGATCACCACCAGCTATTCCGGAAATAGCACCTACAATCCGAACACTGCTCCGCCGCTCATTCAGACCGTCAATGGCGGAAATGGCCCGGCGGTTACGCTGAATCCGACCAGCCTGACTTTCGGCACCCAGACCATCGGGACAACGAGCGGGTCCCAACTTGTGACCCTGACCAACGTCGGCAACGCGAACCTGACGATCACGAGCATTACCGCCAGCGCGAATTTCCTCCAGACGAATGACTGCGGAAGTGGCCTGACGGCAGGAGCAAGCTGCGGGATCAACGTTTCGTTCAGTCCTCAAAAAGCGGGGAATCTGACGGGAACGCTGAGCGTGACTGACAATGCTACGGGCAGTCCGCAAACTGTCAGTCTTTCGGGAACAGCCACGGTGGTGAAGCTCGTACCCTCGAGCCTGGCGTTCGGCAGCCAGCAGATCAACACCACCAGCGCGCCGCAGACGGTCACGCTGAGCAATCTCTCGACGTCGTCTTCACTCTCGATTACGAGCATTGAGATCAGCGGAACGGATTCGAGCGACTTCGCTCAGACCAACACGTGCGGGAAGAGCGTCCCGCCACGATCAAGCTGCACGATCACGGTGACGTTTACTCCCACAACCACCGGCCAGCTCAGCGCCTCGGTTTCCATCAGCGACGATGGCGGGGGCAGCCCGCAGACGGTGGCGTTGTCGGGAACGGGAACGGATTAGGGGATTGCCGATTCTCGATTGCCGATTGACCCCGGCAATCGAAAATCATCAATCGTAAATCGGCAATTCCTGCGGGGCACCTGAACTCGACCGGCCCACATTATAGCCTCCATGGCTAGCCTGCACTGCTGAGCTTACAGTGTGCGCCGGAACAGCGCCGTGGCGGCCGCCATCGACAGCACCGTGAAAACCAGCAGGTAAGCGAGATCTCCATAGACGGCGTTCAGGCCGGTATTCTTCAACAACAGGCATTTGAACGCGTGGACGGCATAGCTGAAAGGATCCACGGTCGAAATGGCGCGCATCCAGGCCGGGAATGCCTGCACCGGATAGACAGCGCCGCTTGGGAAGAAGAGCAGCGTGTTGAGCACGCCGAAAACGGCGCGCGGAATCAGCGGATCGCTCACGCGGACCATGATGAGGAACATCATGCTGACCAGGGCCAGCGCCGTGACCACAATCATGACCGCCATGCGCATCATGCGCAGGGGGTCGAACGGCTGCGGAATACCCGCGATCAACGATCCGAGCGTCAGGAGCACTGAGCCCGAGAGTACGGCCTTGATCGCGCCCGAGAGATTGAATCCGAGAATCAGCTCCAGTTTGCTGATCGGCGTGACCAGGTAGCCTTCGTGCAGTCCCCGGGCCTTATCGTCGATGAAGATGATTCCGCCGCCGATCATCACCATCACGAAGATCGACAAAACGATCGATCCCGGCAGCAGGTACTGAATGTAGGGAACATAGGGATACACTTCCACGATGGAGAGCGTAGCCTCCGTGGTCTCATGGGGCTGCGGAGCCTTCTCGTCGTAGGCGGTCACCATTCCGTCGAACAAGCCTTCCAGCGTCGAGGAGACAAACTGGTCGGTGTTGTCCTCCACCAGCGCTACCTGGGGCGACTTTTGGGCGAGTACGTCACGGGAGAAGTTCGGCGGGATGCTGAGTACGCCGTTCAGGCGTCCGTTGCGGAGATCAGCGAGCGCGCGCCCCTGATCGTCATAGTTGATCGTATTGACCGTTTCGGCGTTGACGTTGACCGCGCCCAGCATCTCGCGCAGCTTGAGCGCCGTGACCTGCTGGTCCTGATCCACCACCCCGAGCTTCAGGTGCTTGATCTTTCCCCCGAAGGCGTAGCCCAGAACCACAAGCTGGACCAGCGGAAAGATCATCGACACGATAATGAGCACCGGACTGCGCCGGAAACGGCGGAGATCACGTTCGATGAGTGCCCAGACGCGGTTCATAACAGGGACCAGGGGTCAGGGACCAGGGGTCAGGCTCTCTGACGAGCCCTCAATGCGTTAATCAGCCCATTCAGCATCCTGCCCAGCTCTCTGGTTTCACTCCTCAATTGAGAAAGAAGTTCGGAGCCCACGTATTCGAGATTATGCGCAATGATCAAATGAGTCTCCACTTCCATCAGCGATCCTCGCGCCATCAGAAGAAACTGGATGTACTCTCTCGTTGACCCGCGACCCGATCCTTCAGCAATATTGGCCGGAATTGATGTTGCCGCTCTCCTAGTTTGCGAGATAAGGCCGAACTTCTCCTCAGAAGGAAACTGGGCGGTCACTTTGTAGAGTCGCGTCGCCGGCGCTACGGATCTCTGCCAAACCGCTAGATCCTCGTAGCTCTTGACACTCCCTTCCACCATGCCTCTCCCTTAAATCTCTGGCCCCTGATCCCTGGCCACTGATCCCTGGCCACTAATTCCTCTGCCCACGCTGGTACATCGCAGTCGGGTCGTACCGCGGCGCATCCTGTAGCTCATCGCGAAGCTGGCGTCCCGTGAAGTGCATGAAGACGTCATCGAGCGTCGCTGACTGAACCGAAAGCGAAGTCACGGTCACGCTGCGCTGCCGCGCCGCTTCCACCAACTCGGTCGTCGTGCGTGGACCATTACGCGACGCGATGCGGTACACGTGATCGTAGAGCTTCACGCTCGCCACTTCCGCAAGACCCTCAAGCGTTTGCTCCCAATCCGGAGGGGCATTGGCGAAACTTACCTCCAGCATGTTCTCCCCAGGAATCGACGCTTTCAACTTGTGCGGCGTGTCGAGAGCCACCAGCTTGCCATGATCGACGATGGCGATGCGGCCTGCCAATTTGTCCGCCTCGTCCATGTAGTGCGTGGTCACCAGAATCGTGAGATTACGCTCGCTCTTGAGTCGCACGAGCATCTCCCAGACGGCGACGCGGGACACGGGATCGAGCCCGGTCGTGGGCTCGTCGAGAAAGAAGATGCTCGGCTCATGTACCAGCCCGCGCGCGATCTCCAGGCGGCGCCGCATGCCGCCGGACAGGAATTTGACGGGCTTGTCGGCCCACTGGCCGAGATCCACGGCATCCAGCAGCTCTTTGATGTGGCGCTTGCGAACCTCGCGCGGCACACCGTATAGCTTCGCGAAGATCAGGAGGTTCTCCTCCAGGCTCAGGTCGAGATCCGACGTCGTAGCCTGAGGGATAACGCCGATACTCTTGCGGACGTCATTGGGGTCCTCCCGGACGTCGAAGCCGTTCACTCGGGCCGTGCCGTCGGTGGGCTCAATAAGCGTGGTCAGCATGCGGATGAGCGTAGACTTTCCCGCCCCGTTCGGCCCCAGCAAGCCGAAGATCTCGCCCTGATCCACTTCGAAGCTGATGTGATCCACGGCGGTGAAATCGCCGAACTTCTTCACGATTTTGTCGACTTCGATGGCGCCCATTTTCCAAGACCCGTGGCTAGTGATTAGTGGCTAGAATTGTTCATTGGGTCCTTGAGCCATCGGATTATTGAGTCAATGGCTCAATCACTCAATTCCTAGAACCATCGCGACCTGGCGACGCTCACAGGCACCGTGACATACGCCGTCATGCCGAGCGCCAGCGCCCGGTCGCGATTATCCACGCGCAGCCGAACCTCAAACGTCTTGATGTCGCGCTTGCTGCGGCTCACGTCGCGCTGGGTGGCGAAGCTCGCATCCTCGCCGCGATAGAAGACTTTGCCCGTTCGTGTCTCGCCAGAGGGCAACTTCACCGGCAACTCCTGCTCGAGACGGACCTGATCGATGTAACTCTCAGGCACGTCGATGCGCACCCAGAGATTGTCCGGATCGATCAGGGTGACGATGGGCTGCGCGATATTCACCACCTCGCCCTGCAGCGCCACCCGCGTGTCCACAAAGCCCTCGATCGGTGAGCGGATTTCGGTGTAATCCAGACGCACCTGCGCCTGCGTTCGTTGGGCGCGCGCCGCCGCCAACTGGTTAAGGCTGGCGTTGAGATCCGCTTCCCTCACCTTGACCTGTTCCAGGTTGGACTGCGCCATGGCCAGGGTCGCTTTGGCCTGTTCGACCTGTTTTGCCAGCGCGTCGAGGTGACTCTGGGCTGCGTCGCGGCTGGTCCTCGCCTGGTCGTCCGCTGAAGCCGGTTCCACCCCCTGCAGGAACAGTCCATGTGTGCGCTGATAGTTCAGCACGGCGTTCTCCAGGTCCGCGGCGGCCTCCTTCTGCGACGCTTCGGCGGCGGCCAGGCCCGCCTGCGCTTGCTCGATCTGGTCGCGGGTCTGCAACTCCTGATAAGTCAGAGTTGAGCGCGCCCCGCTGGTGCTCGACTGCTGGCTTTCGGCCACATGCGAGTAATAGGCGTCTTCCGCCTTGAGCTCCCTCGGCACAATCGTTGCCAGCAACTCACCCTGGTGAACCGGGTCGCCCTGCTTGACGAGTAACTGCTGGATTTGGCCCTCGACCTGGGAACTCAACTCGATGTCATCGGTGGTGACCACGCCGGTGAGGGCGAGCGACGTCGGAGGACGCCCGTAGACGTAGTAGAGCGCCGCGCCCACCGCCGCAATAATCAAGAGCAGAATCAGCAACTTGCGCATGAACCGTGTGCCTCCGGGTGGAGCAGATACAAGTGAATGATGAATGCTGAACGATCAAGACCCAAGTTTCCCCTCCATTGTACTCATACGAACCGTTCGGCGCGGCGATTTCGAGTCCTTTGCGGAAAAAGCCCGTGAACCGAAACAGCGCGAGCGCCGTCTTGTAATGTGGAAGCTACAGCGGGCAACTGGATCGAGACCTTGACCGAAGCCGCAGCGATCTTGAATAGCGGTAGCAGCGAGCAATCACTGGAGCGCGAGTTTGAGCAGCGATTGGCCGACTGCTCCACGCTCGCTTATCGTGTCGCGCTGGGCGTGGTTCGCAATCATGGCGACGCCGAGGATGTGGCCCAGGAAGCGTTCGTTCGAGCCCATCATCACTTTTCTGAATTGCGCGACCGCGACCACTTCAAGGCGTGGTTGATCCGGACGACGTGGCGTCTCGCCATCGACCGGCAACGATCAGCGGCACGGCGCGATCGGCGTGAACAGACGGCCTACGAACTCGGGACGCCGGGTTCAACACCCGGTTCGACGAAAGACCAGACGCCCGAAGCCCGAGAATTCCAGCGCCGGCTCGACTGCGCCATCGACGCGCTGCCCGAAGACCTGCGCCGCGTGCTAATTCTCGCCGCAATAGAAGGCTATGACATGCGGGAGACGGCGGCGCTGCTCGAGATTCCGGAGGGAACGGTCCGCTCGCGTCTGCATCGGGCGCGGAAGATTCTGGCGGAGAAGCTGCGATGACTTGCCAACACTATCAGGAATGGATTGAAGAGGCGGCGGCTGGCGCGATCGCCGGTCGTGGAAGTGACTCGCGACGTGCTCAACTGGACGCGCATCTCGACGCATGCCCCGAGTGCCGCCGAGCCCTCGAGGCGGCGCGGGAGCTGTATGCCGCCATTAACCAGGGCATCGCGACCAGGGTCGAGGGCGTGCCTGCGGGCGACTTCGCCGCGCGGGTCCGCATGCGACTGGCTGAGGAGGGCGAACGAGCTGAGGTCCGTTCCTGGTGGCGGCGTAGTATTTGGATTCCCGCGCTGGGAAGCGTCGCGCTGGCGTTGCTGATCCTCAGCATCTGGATTGCGCGCCGACCGGGTGGGCAGCGGCTACAGCCGCCAAAGCAGCAGGTCGCGCGAGCAGTGTCGCCCTCTCCCGAGGGGCTGGGGGCTAAGGGTCAGGGGTCACGGGCCGGTGGCCAGGGGTCGGTGGCGAGGGGCCAGGGGCCTCGGCCCAGGTCAAGTCGCAGTCAGCGGCAATCAGCGCCTGGTTCCGAAGCTCCGCAGTTGCAGGTTCAGATTCAGCCGGGCCAGTGGGCGGCAGTCACGAGCCTCTACCGCGCAGGTCAAAGCGGAGCTCTGAAGGGCATCACTGTGGCGTCCACAACAGCCGACGAGCCGTTGCAGGTGAAACCTGTGGAAGTTCCACCGCTGGTCATTGCGGAGATTCAGGATCCGAAGCCGGTGGAATCGGAGCCGGAGAACACGAATGTTCAAGATCGCTAAGGAGACGACCAATGAAGAACACCAAGTACGTTGCAGGATCGATTGCGGCTCTGCTGGTAACGGCAGCCATCGCGTCCGCGAAGCCGCCGCAGGATAATTCGAAGGAGACGACGCCGCTCCAGGTGACGGTCGTCTTTAACGAATACGACGGAAGTAAGCGCGTGACCAGCCTGCCTTACCAGATGGCCTGTAACGCCAACCCTCAGTCGACCCATACATCCGCCCTTCGCCTCCGCGTTAGGGTGCCCTTTTCAACAGGCGGCAGCAAGGAATCGAGCTCGTACCAATACCAGGACATGGGGACCGACATCGACTGCACCGCGACCGTCGCTCCGGGAGGCGGTTTCCTTGTTACGCTGGGCCTCAAGCGAGACATCGTCTACTCACCCGGTGAGTCGCCAAAACCCACGGAGTGGCAGCCGGGGACTGTATTCCAAAATATTCCGATTTCCGGTGGGATCGAGGCTAACG
>JASHQD010000741.1 GCA_030037755.1 Terriglobia bacterium | reverse complement strand
GCCTTGGAATCCGCCACGGCACGGTCGAAGTGAACGCCGGGCGGCGTAAACGGCCTCACGCCCTGCGTTTCCAGCTTATCCATCTCCACGTTGTGGTCCTCGCGATGCTTGCGGTACAGGTCGGTGGAGTCGATAGCCATCGGGCTGTCCACATGAATGGGGATCGGTCGCATCCGGCCGCCGTCGATGAGCTCGCGAAGGACGTACAACAATTCCTGCGTCCGGCCCACAGCGAAGGCCGGGATGATCACGCTACCGCCGCGCGCCGCAGTGCTTTCCACGATTTTTACCAGGCGCTCGCGATAATCGTCCGTCGGGTGCAAGCGATCGCCGTAAGTGGACTCGCATAGCATGACGTAATCGCCATCAATCGCGGGAACCGAGGGCGGCCGGATCAGCAATTCCTGCTCGCGTCCGACATCGCCGGAAAAGAAGACGCGGCGCACGCTGCCGTCTTCACGAATCTCGAGCAGAATGCTGCGGGCGCCCAGGATGTGTCCATCGGGAAAGTACCGGATGGTGAAGCGATCGGAGATCGCGAAGGGCTTTGACTCGTCGACGGCGCTGAACGAAGTGAGCGATGCTACAGCCTCGTCATAGGTGTAAAGCGGCAACGCGGGCTTGTGTTTCGAAATGCCCATCTTGTTCTGATAAGCCGCGTCTTCTTCCTGCAGATGGCCGGAATCGGGCAGCAGCAGACGGCACAGATCGACGGTGGCCGAAGTCGCGAAAATCGGACCGCGAAACCCTTCCTTGATGAACCGCGGAATGTAACCCGTGTGATCGAGATGCGCGTGCGTCAGCGCGAGCGCGTGAATGCTCGCTGCCGTCACTGGCATCGGACTCCAGTTGCGCAGGCGCAGCTCTTTTTCTCCCTGAAAGAGTCCGCAATCCACCAGCAAGCGTTCGCCGGCGGCTTCGACAAGATAGCGCGAGCCGGTCACCGTGCCGGCGGCGCCAAGGAATTGTAGTGTGGCCATCTGTAGTGAGGCTCCGAGTGGACGTGAGAAGCGTCAAATCACAACCGATTCTTGATATTCACCGAAAACCCGCCGCAACGTATCGGAAATCTCGCCCACCGTCGCGTACGCTTTGACGGCCTCGAGAATCGCCGGCATCAGATTCGCGTCGCCGCGTGCCGTCACTTCGATCGCATCAAGCGCCGACTTCGTGCGGCCCGCATCGCGACGTTCGCGCATTCGGCGGACGCGCTCTACCTGCGCGCGCTCCACGGCAGGATCAATGTGCAGAATCGGCAGATGCTGCGATTCATTTTCATGATAGCGATTCACACCCACCACAACCTGCCCGCCGCTCTCGACAGCCTGCTGGTAGCGATACGCCGATTCCTGAATCTCACGTTGAACATATCCCGTTTCGATCGCGCTCAGCACGCCGCCCATGGCGTCGATCTTGCGCAGATACTCCTCGGCGCCCTGCTCGATCTCATCGGTGAGTTTCTCGATGTAGTACGATCCGCCGAGCGGGTCCACTGTATTGGTCACGCCGCTTTCGGCTGCGATGATCTGTTGGGTGCGAACCGCGAGCAACGCCGAACCTTCGGTCGGCAACGCCAGCGCCTCGTCGCGCGCGTTAGTGTGGAGCGACTGTGTGCCGCCCAGCACCGCAGAGAGCGCCTGCAAAGTGACGCGGACCAGATTGACGTCGGGCTGCTGCGCGGTGAGAGTGGATCCACCCGTCTGCGTGTGGAAGCGGAATGTCCAGGATCGCGGGTTGCGCGAGCCGAAACGGTCACGCATCAGACGCGCCCAAAGACGGCGCGCAGCGCGAAATTTCGCCACTTCTTCCAGCAGTCCATTGTGTGCGTTCAGGAAGAATGAAAGTCGAGGCGCAAATTCGTCGATCTCGAGACCTCGCGCGACCGCGGCCTGAACGTACGCGGTGGCGTTGGCGAGCGTGAATGCGACTTCCTGCGTGGCCGTCGATCCGGCCTCGCGAATGTGGTAGCCGCTGATCGAGATCGTATTCCATTGCGGCGCGCGGTCGTGGCAGAACGCGAAAATGTCAGTCGCCAGACGCAGCGCCGGGCCGAGAGGATATATATAGGTGCCGCGCGCGATGTATTCCTTCAGGATGTCGTTCTGAACGGTCCCCGAGAGCTTACTCAGGTCGGCGCCCTGCTTCTCGGCCACCGCGAAATAAAGCGCCAGCAGGATGGGGGCAGTCGAGTTGATGGTCATGGACGTTGAGACGCGTTCGAGTGGAATGCCCTCGAAGAGCTGCTCCATGTCCTCCAGCGAATCGATCGCCACACCGGCGCGTCCCACTTCACCCTGCGAGAGCGGGTGGTCTGAATCAAGCCCGATCTGGGTAGGAAGGTCGAAGGCTACGGAAAGGCCCGTGGTGCCTTGCGCCAGCAGATATCGATAGCGCGCATTGGACTCCGCCGCTGTCGCGAATCCGGCATATTGCCGGCGCGTCCACGGCCTGCGCCGGTACATGTCAGGATAGAGACCCCGCGTGAACGGGTACTCGCCCGGCTGGCCGAGATCGCGGCCGGGTTGCCAGCCTTCAAGGTCGTCAGGCGTCGTAAAGAATCGATCCCCCTCGGCGATGACCGGCGACCGCTTCTCACCCTGACCGCTCATAAGATTTCACCGATGGCCGGTGCCGCTCAGCGCACGCTGCGAGCCTTTGCGATGGAGTGCACGCCGAAGATCACGAGCAGCAACGTAAAGCTCGCGAGAATGGCAAATCGCCAGATGCCGTTCGCAGGCGCCTCAACGTGCGCCCGCCATTCCGAATACGAAAGCGTGGCTCCGGCCGCCGCCAGGAACAGAAACGTGATGCCGATGAGCAAATGGAAAATCCGCCGGGCTTGCCGCCAGCCGTGGCTGAGCCGTGCTCCGACTCCCGGCAAACGCGTGCGCGGCTGGCTCTCCCGATTCGGACTCCGCAGCGGCGCCTGCGTCGAACTCATGCCAGCGCCTCGAATGCGAACTCGTGCCGGAGCCAGTCGAGCGTCGCGGTTTCGGCCGGGGGCAAAATTCGTCCGGCGGCCGGCTTCTCCACTCGCTCATGACCGTGCCGGAAACTCACACGGTGCAACTCGGCGAAGGTGAATGGTTGGACGCCCGCTCCCTGGCCACCCACGACCTCCGAGCCTCGCCGCACGTTGTTCATCATGCGGCAGGGATGCAGCAGATGATAAGGCATGCGCGACATCTCCCCGCCGTGCTCTGTCGCGGCGGTCATCTGGATGGCCGCCTGCTCCGCCGTGATGCCGACCATCAGGTTCGGATCGGCCATCTCGTGCCAGAATTCGGTCTCGATCAGCAGGACGCTCGCACGCGGGTTGCTCGAGAGGTACTCATCGAGCGCGTCGAACGCCAGATAGTGCGTGCCGATGTGAGTGTCATTGAAGTCATCCGAGTGCGGCATGAAAATCGCTTCAGGACGTTCGTGCGCGAAGATCCCGGCCAGCACCCCCACTCGCGCGGCCCACGCTTGAGGGTGTTCGCGGCGCGACGGGAGGGTGATGTGATCGAAGCCGTCTTCCTTCCCTGTACTCGGCTCAGGCGGGATGATCAGCTTGAAACCAAGCACCTGGCATGCGGAGACCAGCTCGCGGCGGCGCCGGTCGCGCTGCATCAAATCGGAGCCGAGCGTGATAGCGAGATTGGTCACCTGTGCGCCCGATTCCATTCGCAGACGCAAGGCGAACGCTCCGCCCAGCGATTCGTCGTCAGGGTGCGGCGAACAATAAAGGACTTTCGGACCTTCCGCCTTCTTCTCCGCAATCAGCCGCGGCACCGGGGGCGTCGCCGACGGCCCGAGCGCGATTCCCCGCCCCGAGTCCACGGCTTGTGTCACCCGCTGGACGTAGCTCAGCCACTCGTCGTAGGTATTCGGTTGATTGGCCATTTGATTCTGCTGAATCCGGCTTCGAAACTGGCTAACACTGAAGAGTAGCACAGCCCGTGACCAGCAAAAGGTCCTGCAACGCTGAAAGTGAGCCTTGCGCTACGCAGGCTCTTTATCAAAGCCTCGCCACCGATCCCAACCCGGAAAAGATTGTCGGTGGTCCAAGACTGCAAAACAATCGCCCCTTGAGCTGGAAACAATGCGGCGGTAGCGCCGGGGCCGGTATAACGTTACAGGCGGGTGCTGTACAGCACGGAAACACGCCAGGACTCCACTGGGTAGCGCATTCGAGACAAAGCGCGTTGGACGGGTCTCCGCAGTTTATGGTGGGACGCGGATTCACGGTGCAGTCGTCGGGATCCTCGCAACACTGAAGATCCCCGCCTGCCTGGCATTCTTCGCACAGGGAATTCTCAATGTCGTCGTTGCAATCGACACAACTGAAGTCGTCGGGAGAGCAGTAGTATCCACCGGAACCGCCACCCCCGCTGTTGACGAGAGCCGGCCTGACGCCACTGGTTGCGAGCGTCCCTTGGTTCGATCCCCGCGGCCTGACGATCGCAACGTGACCGAGTGACGCTTCCGCAGTAAATCCCGGAATGTTCATCTTCATGGTTTCCTCTCCTGAAGCCGGCTGAAAGCACTCTACGCTGATCGCCGGGTAAGAATAGCACAAGGACCGGATGTCTGAGGCCCTTGCGATGCCACCACCGGACCTGATGGGAACTTGCGCGCGGCGGGCGAATTCATGTGGCGCTGCCACATGAATTGTGATAGTCTTGTGTGGTACTAACACAGGAGTCTCGAATGGGCAAATCGAAACTGGATCTCTTGCAGGGAACACTGGACGTGATGGTGCTGCAGACGCTGGCGGTACTCGGAGCGCTCCACGGCTACGGCATCGCGCGCCGCATCGAGCAGGTGAGCGGCAACCAGGTGCTGCTGAA
>JASHQD010000740.1 GCA_030037755.1 Terriglobia bacterium | reverse complement strand
ACATTCATTGCTCGATCTGGTGACGGCAAAATCCTGCTCACCCCCGTCTCCGACGAACCCAGTTACGACCTCAGATCGGGCCTAGAGGTCAGCGCCGAAGCCACGTTCTCCCGACTGCGGCCTGCGGCAGAACATCACCATGCATCGGACCTCTCGTTGGGTCGGAAGAGACCTCAACGGTGATGTCTTAGGGACTTGGCTGACGACCCTGAACAACGCTTTAACCGCGTCCAACCGGCCAATCCCGGCCCATAGTGGAAAGTCAATCGAGTCATACAAATTCGGCGGCCAAATGTAAAGGCTTACACTGTCTTCGTCACGATCCGCAGTGAACGCGGACGGTCGGGGTCAATGCCCTTGGCTTCGGCGAGCAATGCCGCGAAGATCTGACTCGGAATGATGTAGGGAATGGGCGAATAGATTTCCGGAATCGATCCGGGCACGCGGATGGCGCGCGTGGCGGCCGGGATTTTCGCGTCTTCCGGCGTGATGACCAGCGTCTCGGCGCGCAGACCGTGCAGGCGCCGCACCAGTTGCGATTGAGAGGCGAACGTGCGTCCCGGCGGCATGAACATCAGCACGGGAAAGTTCGGTTCCACCATGGCGATGGGCCCGTGCAGAAAGTCGGCCGCGGAGAATCGCTCGGCCACAACGTAGCAGGTCTCCATCAACTTGAGCGAGAACTCGACGGCGTTCGCGAAATTCAGGCCGCGAGCGACCACGGCGCACTGGCGCATGTACCGGTAGCGCTCCACCAGCGCCCGAATCTGGTCCACCGTGCCGAGCGCCGCGCGCGCATGCTCGGGAATCGCCCCGATCTCCGCGAGCCGGCACTCGCGCCCGAGCGCGCAGGCAATCAGATAAAACAGCATCAGCTGGCCGGTGTAGGTCTTGGTGGCGGCGACGGACTTCTGGCGGCCGGCGCGCACGAGGAACACGTCATCGACCAGGCCCGCCATGGGCGACTTTGCTTCGTTCGTGATCCCGATCGTGTACGCGCCCCGCTTGCGCGACGATTCGAGCACCATGTTGATGTCCGTACCCGCACCGGACTGCGAGACGCCGATCACCAGCGCGTCGCGCAGATCGAGCTTGGCATGATAAAGCGTGTGCACGGAAGGCGCGGCCATGGAGACCGGGATGCCGGTGGTCAGTTCCAGCAGATACCGTCCGAAGATCGCGGCATTGTCCGATGTGCCGCGCGCCACGAGCACGATCAGGCGGAACTTGCCCCGCGCGAACCGGCTGAATCGTTCGGCGTGCTTGTGCTCGGCATTGAAGGTGCGCTCGAGGGCGTGAGGCTGCTCGAGAATTTCGGCCATCATTTTTGACATAGTGGTCAGGGGTCAGTTGTCGGTTGTCAGTTGTCGGTTGCTGGTTGTCGGTTGCTGGTTGTCAAGCGGAGGCTGCCCAAATTGCCAAACAACAGGTGGCAGCGGATCGCCATGCTCGAGGCAGGATTCAGCAATCTTACGCGCCAGTCCCCGCGCAATCTCGACGGCTTCGGTAATGCTGCGGCCTTCGGCGACAAGGCCCGGCACATCTACGCTTGTGGCGACATATCCGCCTTCCGCCAGAGGCTCGATGTGAAGACGAATCGTGGCTTCGCCCACCCCGGCAGTGCGTTCGTAGCGCCTCGAGACAACTTTAGGCTTCTTCGTCATCGAATTTCCTGCACAATTCTAGCATCATCAATCCTCATGTATCACTCCGTAATTCTCCGGCAGCACCACTCGTCCGCCCACAATGGTCATTTTCACTTCAATGTAACGAATGTCGGGCGGGGCGACCTTGAAGGGATCATCCGACAGCACGATTACGTCCGCGAGTTTGCCGGGCGCGAGCGCGCCTTTGTCGCGCTCGGCGAAAGCGGCGTAGGCGCTGCCTTGCGTGTAGGCGCGCAGAGCTTCGTCGAGCGTGAGGCGCTGCTCGGGGAACCATCCCTCCGGATGCTTGCCGTCGAGCGTGGCGCGTGTCACGGCCGCGTAGATGCCGAGCAGCGGATTCAACGGCGCCACAGGCCAATCGGTGCCGAACGCGAGAGGCGCGCCCGCGTCGAGCATCGAGCGCCAGGCGTAGCTGTAACGCGCGCGCTCGTGTCCGATGCGTTTTTCGGCCCAACGTCCGTCGTCGATGGCGTGATAGGGCTGCATGCTGGCGATAATCCCGAGCTGGCCGAAGCGTTTGAAGTCTTCGGGACGCATATGCTGGGCGTGCTCGATGCGAAAGCGATAAGCGCGGGGATTTGCGCCGCCCGCGCGCGTGTAGATGTCGATCATTTCGGATATAGCGCGATCGCCGATGGCGTGGACCGCGATCTGAATGCCCGCGGCAGTGGCGCCGCGCACCGCCGCCTCCATGCCCGATGGCGGCGACATCAGGGGCTGCGGAAGGCCACGATTCGTGGGATCGTCCGTGTAGGGATCGAAGAACCAGGCGGTGCGGGAGCCGAGCGATCCGTCCGCAAATCCTTTGATGGCACCGAGTTGCAGCCAATCGCTGCCCATCGCGTGCGAGATGCCGGCGTCGGCAAGGCGCTGCCACTGCTCGATCGGGGTGATCTCGTAGAACCGGCACGTCAGCCAGCCCTCGATTTCCGCGCGGTGCAGCTCGCGAATCTCGGAGGCGAAGGTGCCGTCGGGTGTATTGTCACCGAGCGCCATGTCCTCGACCGAGGTCACGCCGACGCGCCGGGCCTCGGCGAGTCCGGCCTTGAGGGCGTCCTCGAACTCAGCCTGGACTGGGTTGGGTATTACACGTTCGATTAAAACCTGTGCCTCGTCCTTGAATACGCCCGTCGGATCGCCATGGGCATCGCGGACGATCACTCCGCCGACCGGGTTTTTGGTGTCCCGCGTCACACCGGCCAGTGTCATCGCCAGTGCGTTGGCAAGGCCCGCGTGGCCGTCGTAGCGGCTGATATAGACCGGATTGTGCGGCGTCACCGAATCGATCAACCCGTGCGTGGGCAGCTTTGCATCGGGCCATGCTTCCTCGTCCCAGTTGCCGCCCAGAATCCAGCGGCCGCGCGGCAGACTCCCGGCTTTCTCAGCGATCAGGCGTGTGAACTCGGACTCGTTCGCCGTAAGCTTCAGATCGACCTGGAGCAGTTGAAAGCTGCCGTCGACGAAGTGGACGTGATCATCAATGAAGCCGGGCATCGCGAAGCGTCCGGCGAGATCGATCACCCGTGTGCTGGGACCGACGTAAGGCTGAACGTCAGCATCGCTGCCGACCGCCAGGATTCGGCCATTCAGCGCCGCCAGCGCTTCGGCCCAGCGCGTTGGCGCAGGCTTTTCGCCGGGACCAGCGTAAGGTTCGCCCGTCCAGATGTGCCCGCGCAGAAGCACCAGATCGGCGCCGCGCGCGAGATACCCACCGGTGGCTTGCCGCGAATCCGCCGCTTTGTCTGCGACGCCCGCGAGCGCCATCACGGTCAGCAGCACCAAAAGGAATCGTCGCAACCCAGCCTCCGAGCGGGCATTATATCCTCTGCGTTGAACTCATTGTAGAATCATTGGCGCCGCGGTTCGGGACGCGCGGCGACGCTGCCGATGACCACACCTGCGCCCACGGACCGCCGCATCGACAAGCTGATTCGCCTCCTGGTGGAGAACGCCACGGTGGTGGTGCCGGGTCCGAAGATCGCCGCCGAAATCGGCGTCACGCGCGCGACGGTCTGGGACTGGATTGAGAAGCTGCGCTCGCTCGGCGTCGAGATCAAAGGTCATCCCGCTACCGGATACCAGCTCGCGCGTCTCCCCGACCTGCTCATTCCCAGCCTGGTACGGCCCGACATCGGCGAAGGCGGCATCGGTCATCGCATGGTGCACTACTTCCGCGCCGACTCCACCAACACCATTGCGCTGCGGATGGCGTCCGAGGGCGCCGACCACGGGACTGCGGTCGTGGCCGAAGAGCAGACGGCGGGCCGCGGACGATTCGGCCGCGTGTGGTACTCCGAGAAATCCAGCGGGATCTACGTATCGGTGCTGTTGCGCCCACCCCTCGCGCCCGGCGCTGCACCCGCACTCACGCTGATGGCCGGCGTGGCAGCCCAGGCGGCCGTCGAGCGACCCACCGGACTCGTTACCGACATCCGCTGGCCGAACGATCTGCTCTTGAACAACAAGAAACTGTGCGGAATCCTCACTGAAATGAGCGCGGAGGTCGACAGGCTGCACGCTGTGGTCATCGGCATCGGTATCAACGTGAATCATCGCGAGATTCCCGATGAGTTGCGTTCGATCGCCACCTCGCTGCGCCTGGAGAGCGGGAAGACTCATTCCCGAATACAGATTCTTGCCGCACTGCTCAGAGAGCTTGAACATTACTACCAGATCCTGCTCAAACAAGGCGTCGAGGCGATCGTGAACCGCTGGACGGCGGTCTCGACGTATGCTCGCGGCAAAAGAATCGTGGTTCGCACGCCGTCGGGCGAGTTTCGGGCCACCACGGCCGGGCTCGAATCAAATGGGGCGCTGCGCCTTCGATACGACGATGGCCGAGTGGAGCCGCTGGTCGCCGGCGAGATCACTCAACTCGAGTGAGACGGGATTCGTCGGCGGGTGGCGAGTGGTTCGAAGCGGGGCAAACCAAAGCACGGCATTCGCGTCTATTGAAACTGGTTCTGTTCCCTGTCAGAATGGGGCAGGCGATGGTGTATATGCTTGGTCGCAAGGCTGAAGAATCGCGTACTTCGAATCGACGCGGCTTAGGGTGTTTCGCCCGGAATTTGGGGGGTTTCACCGCCTTATGGGTGATAATCACGGTGCTGCCGGCCCTGCCCGGCGCCGCCCAGGACGCAACACCCCCGCAGCAGCCCTCGCGTGGTCTGCCCCCCGGAGCGCCTCAGTCGCCCATGATGAGGCCGTGGCAGATGCGGATGCGCCAGGCCCAGCAGGGACAGCAACCTGAGCCCGCGCAGCCGCAAATGCCGGCCCAGCCAACGCCGCCGTTGCCCAAACCGATCCAGGTGCAGGCCCCGCCGGTGAATCAGCCCCTGGCGCAGCCGTCGCTCAAGGTGGAATTTGCCGCCGGGAAACTCAGCGTCACCGCGGACCGCGAGCCGCTTTCGCAGGTCCTGCGCGAAGTGGGCCAGCGGACGGGGCTGGACATCCGAGGCTTGCAGGATGCGAGCGGAGTGGTTTCAGTCCAGTTCTCAGCCGTGAGTGTGGCGCAGGGCATGCAGGAGTTGCTCGGCGGGATGAACTACGCAGTGATCGGCAGCCTGGCCTCGATCCAGGATGTCGGCCAGGCGCGCGTGGTCATTCTGAATGCCACTTCGACCGACAATCTTGATGTAGGCGGCCCCTTGGACGCAGCGCGCAGAAAGCCTGTGCAGCCGCAAGGTCAGCCCCAGAACGCGGCCGATCAGACGGGTCGATCGAGGTTGCGGGCGGAACTGATGAGCGCCGATCCCGCCGAACAGGACCGCGGCTTCGCTGAGCTCAACAAGCTGGATCCTAAAGAGGCTTTTGACGCGCTGCAGGACGTAATAACGAATGGCGACGGCGTCGCGCGGTTGCGCGCCTTGCAGTTCATGGATCAGGACGGCTCGCTCGACGAAAATCAGGTGGTCGGCGCTTTGCGGGAGGCTCTGAGCGATCAGGACGCTACTCTCCGGGACTACGCCATCCAGGCGCTCGGGCGGCAAGCAAGCCCGGAAGCGTTGGACGCTCTGCGCCAGCAGTTCGAATCGGGTGATACGGCAACCCGCTTGAGCGTGCTCGAAGCGGTATCGCAGCGTTCCGATGCCCGATCGTTGATTCAGGAAGCCGCTAACGATCCTGATCAGGGCGTACGCACAATGGCGTCGGAGTTGCTGCAGAGCGGTGGCGCGCAGCCTCAGCCTCAGCCCCAGCCTGACGTTCAGTCTCCGCAGCCCATTCAGTTGCAGCAGGTGCCGCTCGACAACTCTGATCCGGACGGCACCCCGAATCCAGGGGACGATACATCGGATCCTCAGAATTAAGGGCGGAACAGATTTCACTCCCTCAGTGTGCCGGTATTGCTCGCCTGTGCGATGCAGTTTGTTGATTCCGCTGGTACCGTCCCCGTGCAAACCCTTCCTTAGATCAGGCGTCTAAGAGGGGGTTGAGGAAGACAATCGCCGTACGGACCTTCTTTTCCTGGCGAAGATCAGTCCGCAGCGTGGTTCGCGTGAGAGCGACAGGTTTCGCAACGAGGACGCTCTCAGAAACCGTTCCTTTCCGGCGCGCCTTTGCTTGCGCTGCCGGTTCGATGTAAGGGATAATTAACAGTAGGGGTGTCGGCTTGATATCGAAATCATTTGAGTGGCGTATGCTGGTTGCGGGGATTGGTGTAGCCTGCGTGCTGTCCTCCGTCTCATGCGCCCCGGACGTAGCTGCTTACAAGGAAGGCCGAAAGGCCGAAATGCGCAAGAACTACGACCAGGCGATCGTTGACTACAGCAAGGCTTTGCAGTACCAGCCGGACAATTCCAAGTATCTGATTGCCCAGAAGCTCGCGCGCACTCAGGCGGGGTACTTTCACCTGAAGGAGGGAGAGCGCCTGCTGGGGGAGGGCCGTAAGGATGAAGCTCTTGGCGAATTCAAGCGCTCCTATAGCGTCGATCCGAGCAACGAGAGCGCCAAACAGCAACTGACCAAGCTGGCCAAGGAACAGGCTACGGAGAAGGCTGAGAGGGAGAAAGTGCTTCAGGAGGCTCTGAAGCCGGCTCAGGAGCCGGTCACGCCGCTTGGAATCCAGCTGAAGGCGCTGCCGACGGAGCCGATCGCGCATTTTCATCTCTCCGCCGAAAGCCGCAAGGTCTTTGAGGCCCTGGGGAAATTCGCCGACCTCAACGTCATATTCAATTACGATTTTCAGCCGCGGACGATCACCCTGGATCTGACGAATGTCAAGCTTGCCGATGCGCTCCAGGCTGCGGCCTACGAATCGCACGTTTTCTGGAAGGCTATCAGTCCGAACACAATCCTGATCATTCCCGACACGCCCACCAATCGCCGGGAGTACCAGGACGAGGTGGTGAAGACGATTCACCTCTCGAACCCGCTCGCACCCCAGGACCGCACCCAGATTTCGACGGCGCTGCGGCAGGTTCTGGGTTTGCAACGCATCATCGACAATCCAAGCTCGAACTCGATCATCATCCGCGACACTCCTGACAAGGTGGCGGCCGCCGAACAGGTGATTCACAACCTCGATCTCGGCAAGGCCGAAGTGCTTATCGACGTGACCATCATGGAAGCGAACCGGACGCGCATGCAGACGCTCGGTATTATTCCGGCCACGAACCTGTCCCTGACTCCGAATCCGAACATCACCACGTCGACCACCACCAGCAACGGGACCACAACCAGCACGCCGGGCATTGTCGGACTCGGCCAGACGTTCAGCAGCAACGATTTCGCCCTGGTGCTGCCGAGTGCGACCGCGGACGCCATGCTGACCGACAGCACCACGCGCGTTCTGCAAAATCCGCAACTAAGGGCGACGGACGGCCTGGTTGCCAAGCTGAAGATCGGCAGCCGTATTCCCTACGCCACGGGCAGCTTTCTGCCTTCCTTCGGGGCGACCACGGGAACTACAGGCGGCCTGGGTTTGCTGAGCAGCACGCAGTTCCAGTACCAGGACATCGGCGTGAATATGGAGATCACGCCCCATATCACCTCGACCGGAGATGTTGCGCTGCACGCCAAAGTGGAGATCCTGACTGACGCCGGCAGCGAACCGATCGGCGGCTTGAACGAGCCGATATTCGGACAGCGCAGCGTGGAGCATGACATCGAGCTCGAGGAAGGCGAAGTGAGTCTTCTGGGCGGCCTGATCGATCGCGAGACCACGACCAGCGTTACCGGAATTCCCGGTCTTGGCGATCTCCCGCTGATCAAGTATCTCTTCTCGACTCAGGAACACGACATCACCGACGACGAGGTGCTGATCATGCTGGATCCGCACATCATCCGGCTGCCGGAAGTGCCCTCCAACGCCGCCGCTTCGGTGTCGGCGGACTCAGGAGGTTCACCGCTGGCTCCGGTTCCGGGATTGCCACAACCATGAAGATCGAAGTCAATGCGATCGGAGCGGGAGGTCGAGTTCGGGCGGGCAAGTCTCTTCCGCGCCTCTCAGGATTCCCGGAGCCATGGCTGAAATTGAGGGCGGGCTCGAAGATCGCGGTCCCGGAGGATCAGGGATTCACGCTGATGGAACTGATCGCCACCATGGCGATCATGCTGATTCTGGCCGGCGCGGCGCTGCCGATCATGCGAGTTCACGCGCAGCGCGTGCGCGAGCTGGAATTGCGGCGCAACTTGCGCGAGATTCGCAGCGCTATCGACCGGTACAAGGATATGGCCGACCGGGGTATGATCCCGACCGAGGCGAATACGTTCAACTATCCGCCCGACCTGGAGACCCTGGTTAACGGCGTTCCCCTGAAGGGCGCCAGCTCGGCAAAGTACAAGTTTCTGCGTCGCATTCCCAACGACCCGATGACCGGCAGGCCGGACTGGGGAAAACGCTCCATGCAGGATGATCCTGATTCGCGTTCGTGGGGCGGCGAAGATGTCTTTGACGTGTTCTCGCAGTCGAACGGGACCGCAATGGACGGCACGCGATATTCGGATTGGTAGAGCCATGCGAAAGCGAGTGATCCGACGACAAAGCGCAGAGTCAGGGCACGAGAAGTTCCGGCAGTCCGGCTTCACCCTGTTGGAACTCGCGGTGGTGATGCTGCTGCTGATTACCCTGGCCGCAATTACGGTGCCGGCCTACCAGATGGCGGTCACGCGCTCCAAAGAGGCGGTATTGCGCGACGATCTTCACACCATGCGCTCGACCATCGACGAATACACGGTGGACAAGGAACAGCCGCCACAGTCGCTGCAGGATCTTGTCGATGCGGGTTACATGCACGAGATCCCACCCGATCCGATAACCGGCTCGACCGATAGCTGGGTTCCGGACATCAAGGAAGTTCCGGTTCCTCCGGACCAGACTGCATCCGGTGTCGTCGACGTCCACAGCGGGTCAGAGGAGAAGGCGCTCGACGGGTCAGCGTACAACACGTGGTGAGTCTCGTCTTAGGTGGAAGTTGACAGTCAACGGTTGACAGTCGACGTCGAAACAAGATCAAAAGGGCTCTTAACTGTGGACTGTCGACTGTTAACTGTCGACTCCTGGCCTTCAACATGGAATTTGTCTGCAAACTCGGCAGCCCGGCGGGGCGCATCGTCAGCCAGACGGAAGAGGCGGGGTCGGAAGGTGAACTGCGCCAGCGCCTCCTATCGCAGGGCTATTACATTTTCTCAGTTCAGGCCAAGGGCGGCATTGACGCGCGTCTGCGCGCGCGGCGCCGCAAGAAGATCAAGCCCGACGATTTCGTGATCTTCAACCAGCAGTTCCTGACCCTGTCGAGGTCGGGGCTTCCGCTGCATCGGTCGCTGGAGTTGCTGGCGCGCCAGACGCGCAGCGATGCTTTGCGCGAGGCGCTGGAGGACGTGCGCGACCGGGTCAAGTCGGGCGTATTGATCTCCGAGGCTTTCGAGGCTTCGGGCAAGTTTCCCAAGATTTACTGCGCCACCCTGAGGGCGGGCGAGCGCAGCGGCGCTATGGACAAGGTCCTGGCGCAATACGTGGCCTATCAGAAAGTCAGCCGGGGATTCCGCAAGAAGTTTCTGGCGGCTTTGATCTACCCCTCGTTTTTGCTGTTTTTCCTGGCGGTGCTCATCAGCTTCGTGGTGGGTTTCGTGGTGCCGCGCTTCGCTGATCTCTATTCCGATCTCGGAGTGAAGCTGCCGCCCCTGACCTTGTTTGTGATCAACTTATCCATGAACTTCAGGAAGTATGGCTGGGCGATCCTGATTGCGGTAGCCCTGATCGTCCTCGGAGTGAGGCAACTCTGGAAATCGGCCCAGGTGAGGCTGGCTTGGGACCGCTTCAAGTACCGGCAGCCGGTCGTCGGCAAACTGCTGCTGAAGTTTTCGGTGGCAGAGTTCGCCCGCACCCTCGGCACGCTCTTGCAGGGAGGTTTGCCGGTCGTACAGGCGCTCGACACCGCCCGGCACTCGGTGAGCAGTCCGCTGCTCGTGCAGGCCATCACCAACGCGAGGCAGGAAGTTACGGGCGGCCGGTCGCTCACCGCCAGCCTGCGCATGAGCGGATTCTTCCCCGAAGTCGCCATGGATATGATGGAGATCGGCGAGGGCACCGGCGCGTTGAGCGGCATGCTGGAGAGCATGGCGGAGTTTTTTGAAGAGGACGTCAACGTCGATCTCGGAACCCTGGTATCGCTGGTCGACCCGATTATGATCGCGCTGATTGCCATCGTGGTGGCATTCGTGCTTGTGGCTTTTTACCTGCCGCTGTTCTCACTGGCAGGCCAGGTGGGCTGATAGCGGTGTCAGGAGAATTGCCGATTTACGATTGCCGAATGCCGATGGAAGCGGCGCAATCGAAAATCGGATGGCTTTCGTGCTTGTCGCTTTATGATCTGCCACTACTGGCAGGCCAGAGCGGATAGGTGGTAAGAGAATTGCGAAACAACGATTGCCGATTGAGGCGCAATCGAAAATCGGCGATCGGCAATCGGCAATTTTCCCGACACTTCGCGCCGCAAAGGTTGG
>JASHQD010000739.1 GCA_030037755.1 Terriglobia bacterium | reverse complement strand
CAGAAAGCTGTTTCCAATCTCGAGGAAACGGTCCCCGACTAAGCGGTACTGTTTTTCCGCTTCTTTTTGCTCGGTTTGTAGCCAGGGCGCCACATGCCGCTCGGCGATGTCCTGAGCCACGTGATTGAGGTTACGGCGGTATGCGGGTCCCGCTCCGTGTGGAACCGATTCCAGTTTTTGATCCAACTCTCGGTCCGCGAGGGGCAGCACCGACGCCAGAAAGGCCTTATGGCGGCTACCAAACATGTCGGAGAGCCTTTGCTGCTCGGCCATGAAGAGGAAGCCGAGTTCTCGCATGGAGCGATCCGCTGCAAACAGCGTTTCCTTCATGGCTGCGATTCGTCGCTCGGACTCTTCGATCGGGCGCTCCAGTGCTTGGCGCTCTTCGCTGACGATTGCCAGCAATTCCTCACTGAGCCGGTTGACACCACGCTCGCAAGCCGCCCGAACGATTTGACGGCCGGATTCCTGCACAAGCTTCTCCAGCGCTCCCAGAAGCCGGTCCCAATCGCGTTTCGGTCCCGGATGCTCCGCGAGTCGTTCGGCGGCGCTCACCTGGAAGATGGGGCCGACCGGACGATTCAGATGTTTCTGCAGCAACCGTTCGGTGAACTGCGCCGCCGCCGCGCGCTCGGCGTCTGTGGTTCGGTCCGCCTTATTCAGTACCACAATCAAATCGCGGACTTGCTGGGCCACTGCCTTAGCGACCGCCAGTTCGTCCCCGGCCAACGGCGGGTCTGCGCCGAGCACCACCAGAGCGGCATCGATGTGCGGTATGAACGCCTGTGTGGCCGCTGTGTTTCCGCCGAAGGCAGATCCCAGCCCGGGAGTATCGACCAGGCACATCCCGGAGGACAGGAGGGGGCTCGGCACAAACACTTCGGCACCTTCGACTGCTTTCAGGTTCTCCGGGTTATGCTCTTCGGAGACGTATTGCTTCAGGTCACCAACGGGGATCTCCTGCCACGAACTGTCTCGGCCGTGGATCCGTGCCCTCCGCTGCTCTCCATATCGAATCACCGTGGGCACTGCCGTCACTGGAGTGAAGCCCACGGGCAGCACGGGATCTCGGATCAACGCGTTAAGCAGGGTTGACTTGCCCCGCTTGAACTGCCCAATGCAGGCGAGATAGAACCGGCCCTCCGAAACGCGCGCGGCAAGCGCCCGGGCGTCCTCGGTAACCCTGCTTGAGCCCAGCTCTTCGCCAAGGGATGCAAGGCACAAGAGCCTCCCAGTACCGTCGACGTCCCGCACCACTAAGGACAGCTCAACAGGAGCTTGGGTCGGTCTGCTGACGATGGTTCCTTTTTCAATGGCCCTTGGCGTTTCGATGGCCCTCTCCTCCCCGCCTGTGCCCGGTGCCCTTAGTCTTGTTACCCTCTCGACCCAAAAACCTGTAGATATCGCTCTCGGCTTTGCACAATGAGCCGACGCGCCTCTTCCAGCCCTGCCCAATGGGAGAATCCTGTGCCCTTGTCGTCTCCACTCCAGAGCCCAAGGAAATCCCTGATTTCCAGCCGAACATGGAGAGCCACCTGGTCCAGCGCGTGAAGATGTTCATAGCGAGCATCTCCTTCAGGCACAGCCAAGATCGTGTCGGTTGGGCTCCGCTCTTCGCCCGTCAGCAGAACTCCGATGGGACGTACGTCCAGCGAGCACCCGGTGAACGCTCTTTCCTCTGTGATCGCAAGAACGTCGAGCGGATCACCTTGTCTCGAAATCGTTCCCGGGATGAATCCATAATCGCCTGGACAGCATGGGGAGCGGTATTGGGTAGCGGCCAGCTCGAACAGGCCGAGCGTGAGGTTGTATTCGTAGACGTATCGCGAATTCTTTGCGCTCTCGACGATCATTCGAACGATGTCGGGACATCGGGGCCCGATTTGAATGTGTTGCAGCATGGGTGTCGACGAACCGACGTCGGGCAATTGTAGGCTGCTTTACAGCAGGTATTGAACGCGCCAGGGCGCCTGCAAGCGCTTATCACCCACCAACTGGCTGAGTGCCTGGTGGTACGCTACGCGCTCATCCTCACTTTGTAATCCGCGGCGAAGGGCGTCGTGCTTCAGCGCATAGCGCTCCATGTTCTCGGCCAAACGCTCCATGATGGCCGCCTGAAAGGCAACCAATTCGCCCGCCAACTCGGGATCCGGCAGCTTCCGAAGGAGGGCGCTCAAATGCGGCAGACACAGAACAGGCATCTTCGCCCCAACCTCTGAGACACGCCCGATCTCTTCCACTACCTCAGCAATTTCTCGCTCCTCTGCGTTGAACTGCTCCTGACAGGCACGGCATTGTTCCGGCTTGGTGAGCAGTTTCTTCGTCTCGGCTCCCAGCGTCTTTTGGGTATCCGATTCGGCCAGGGCGCCCAACCGTCTACTCAGCATCATCAGAACTTCCGGAAAAGACGACGCAATCCCCTGCGGTGACGCGATTTCCGAGTACTGCCAAGTGTGGAGCGGGCATAATCCGCCGCGGTAGGCCAGAGCCGAGCGTTCGCGCGCATTGACAATGATTTGGAGCTGGAATTTTGCCATGAATTTGAACATCGCGTCGGAAACGCGGGTGCAGATTCGGCACGGCTTCCGTATAGCCTGCGCGAGTGCGGCTTCAGAGGGGGCGGCTACTTGTCGCGCAGACGTGCTCGATAGCCCTTTCGTTGATACTGCCGTTCCCATGAGTCGATCACGGATATCAATGACCCGACCTGCCACATAGTCAAACGTTGTCTTCTGCTGTTCAATCACCGGATCCAGAGCGAAGTCAGCGAGCATGGATAGCGCCCGCTCACAAAAGCGCAGCAGAAATTCTTTGGCCTTTTCGGTCGTAAGGAATTGGAAGAGTTCCTGCTCAAGTGCCGCCAATCCGCTGTCCTCGAGCCGCTCGGGCGATGCCGTGAGCTTGGCTTCGAGGCCCTCCAGTGCCGAGACTGCCAGGAGCCGTGGTTCGTGAAGGCCAATCTCGCGCTCAATTTGCTCGCGGATGAAGGCCAGCACGCGGTCGCGCTGCTCTTGCGGAACGAGGTCGGCCTTGTTCACTACGAAAAAGACCTTGTGGACGTGATCCCGGACCTTCTGCAGGAATTCCAGCTCATCACGGCTCAACGGGGAGTCGAAGCTCGTAACGAAGATCACGGCGTCGCCTTCGGGAAGGAACCGTTCTGTCGTCGCAGTGTTAGCCGCAATGGCCGAGCCCACGCCGGGCGTATCGACAAAGAAGAGGCCTCGCCGCAGGAATTCGGACGGAAGCTGAACCTCGGCCGCGGCTATGCCCTTTTGGTTTCCCGGATTGCCCGCCTCCGTTACGTATTCGGCGAGCTGCTCTCTTCTAATCGTCGTTCGCAGTCGGCCAGCTTCAAACTCGATCAGCACCCGCTCGGGGTTACCGTAAGCGACCTTAGTGATGACGGATGTTAGAGGTAGAATGCCCACCGGGAGACGGTCCAATCCGAGAATGGCATTCATAAGCGAGCTTTTCCCGCGATTGAACTGTCCCACAACCGCGAGCACGAAGCGATCTTCCGCGAGCCGGGTCAACAACTCCTGGCACCTGCGGTGTTGGTCCTGCCGCTCCGGTCCGCTCATCAAATGCAGAACGGTCTGCAAGGCCTGCCCGAGTTCAAGCTTCAGGCGATCATAGTCACGCAGCCTCTCCCCAGAACGCACTGAGGATGACTGCTCGAACTGAGTGCTTTGCATACGCGAATTCCTCGGCGACCCCTCACCAGCCCTAAATTAATTCGGCCTCCAGCGCGCGTAGGCCTTTCGTCCCACGTATTGCCCCCGGCCACCGAGCTCCTGCTCAATTTCAACGAGACGGTTATACTTGGCGATTCGCTCGCCCCGGCACACTGACCCGGACTTAATCTGGCCAGTTCCAGCAGCAACGGCCAGGTCCGCGATAGTCGCGTCGTCCGTTTCGCCCGAGCGATGCGAAACCACCGCCGTATAGCCATTGAGATGGGCGAGTTCGATGCACTCCAACGTCTCAGTCACGGTCCCAATCTGATTCAGCTTGATCAGCACCGAGTTGGCGATGCCCTGATTAATCCCTTTCTCGAGGATTTGGGGATTGGTGACGAAGATATCGTCTCCCATGAACTGAACCCTGTTGCCCAGCTTCGGAGTTGCCTCACGCCAGCCCGCCCAGTCATCTTCGGCCAGACCATCCTCCAGCGAGTAAATCTCGGGATACCGCTTCAGCCAGTCCTCCCAGAGGGCGATAAGCTCCGCGGTCGTCTTTCGGGATTGATCGGATTTGCGAAAGACATACAGTCCACCTTCATAAAACTCGCTCGCTGCCGGGTCGAGATTAATGGCAATGTCCTTTCCGGGTTTGTAGCCGGCGGCTTGAATCGCATCGAGGAGAAGTTCCATCGGCTCCTCATTGGATTTCAACCGCGGCGCAAAGCCTCCCTCGTCCCCTACGCTGGTTGCGTAGCCCTTTTTGTTAAGGATCACCTTTAGCATCTGAAAAGCCTCAGAAGCAGCACGAAGGCCTTCCGCAAAGGTCGGAGCGCCCACGGGAGCGATCATGAACTCCTGGAAATCGACATTGTTGTCGGCATGGCGCCCACCGTTAAGCACATTGAACATCGGGACCGGCAAAAGATACGATTCGCGATCAGCAAGGTGCCGGTAGAGGGGAACGTGCTTCTCGGCGGCACAGGCCTTTGAGAAGCCCAGCGAGACACCTAGAATCGCATTCGCACCGAGGCGGGCCTTGTTGGGCGTACCATCCAGCGCGACAAGTTTCCGGTCGAGAGTCGGTTGGTCACCCTCGAAACCTGCAATGGATTGCTGGATCTCTCCCACGACGTTCGACATCGCCTTCTGGACGCCCTTCCCGCCGTAGCGCTTCTTGTCGCCGTCGCGCAACTCAATAGCCTCGTTTTTCCCCGTTGAGGCACCGGACGGGATTTTGGCAATTCCCACAGCACCGGATTGCAAACGCACGGCAACCTGAATCGTCGGATTCCCCCTGGAATCCAAAATCTCCAACGCTTCCAGCTTGCTAATTTTCGGCATGTCGGTTACGGGCCTCCTTTGCCCGAGGAATGCTTCCGGTTCTAAGAATCTCGCTCAACTCATGGCGAAGACTGCCGGCGATAGGCAGCTCCGCCACCTTCGCCAGCGCGGACTCCACTGGATAAGCCAAAGACTTGAGCTCGATCGCCCCGTCTTGCCAGACGGCGTACCGGGCTTCTGGCCC
>JASHQD010000738.1 GCA_030037755.1 Terriglobia bacterium | reverse complement strand
CTTCAAAAGTGACCCCATGCTCGGACAGCTTGTCACGCTCGAAGTCGTACTCGAAGTCCGACGGCGTGAACCCGCGTCAGTTGACCACACGCCATTCTACTATGCTATTCGAGCAGAGACGACGATTTCGGCCGCCGGCAAGACGGTCCGATTTCCAATCCAACTGGACGACGCCGTGACGGACACCAATCAGGCCTGGGCGGCGAGCCTGCGCCGATTAGAGCAGTGACGAGTGACGAGTGGCGAGTGACAGCCCGCCCCCACGCCCAGCCTGACGCGGAACGGCGGCACCAATCCGATCTTCGGTCGTGATTCCTCAACTCTGTGACGGTCCGATGATCCCATGACGCAGTCCCTGCAACCGGCAATCGAAGATCGGCAGTCGGCAATTTCTGTCAATCACCCGAGGGCTCATTCCGCATAGCGATGTCCTGTAGCCCACGTCTACGGTGCACGTGACATGCCACCGCGCGGCGATATGTTGCTGCCAGGCGTAGCACGGACTACCGCCGTTTGACTCCCGTTGCTTCGAACGGTAGAATAAAGCCTCCCTTAATAGAGCCGCGTCGGGCTTTTTGGGGAAAAGGAGTGCACGATGTCCCCCGAAGATCACGCCGGTTCCGCGCCGAGCGGGACCGTGCTGGAGGCCGCCGCCGCGGCTTCTGAGCAGCCCATAGAAAATGAGACCCTTGAAGCTCCTGAGTTGATCGAATCTTCTGTGGTAGCGGAACAGCCCGTCGCGACAGACCAGGAAACCAGTGTCCCCGGCGATTCACCGGCCGAAGCCGCCGAAGCGGCAGCCCAGGCGCTGGAGCCCGCTGCAGATTCCGCGGAGTCGATGGAAACAGCGGATCTGATGACCGGCATGCCCGAAGTGACGGGCATCGTGCCGGGCCGCGTGAGCCAGGGCCAGGTGGTGAAGATCACCGATACCGAAGTCATCGTCGACATCGGTCTCAAGAGCGAGGGCGCGATTCCGCGGGCTGAATTCGTCAACGACGCGGGCGAATTGACGGTCCAGGCCGGCGAGGTCGTGGACTTCCTGATCGAGGATTACGACGAGCAGGAGGGCACGTTCACTGTCTCGCACCGCAAAGCGGCGGAGATTCGCGCCTGGGATGACCTCGAGCGCGCGTCGCACGATCAGAGCAACGTCGCCGGACACGTGGTCGAGCGCAGCAAGGGCGGCCTGACGGTCTCGATCGCGGGTGTGCGCGCATTTCTTCCCGCCTCGCAGGCGGATATCCGGCCGCTGCGCAATCTCGACTCTCTGATCGGCCAGGACATCGAGTTCAAGGTCATCAAGCTGAATCGCGCGCGCGCCAATGCGGTGGTGAGCCGCAAAGCCGCGCTCGAGGAAGATCTCAAGCGGCGCAAAGAGGAACTGGATGCCGTTCTCGCGGACGGCACGGAGTTGGTGGGTCACGTCAAGAACCTGACCAGCTACGGCGCCTTTGTGGACCTGGGCGGCATGGATGGACTGTTGCACGTCACCGATCTGGCTTGGGGACGCGTGGGACATCCCTCCGAGGTCGTGCAGGTCGGACAGGAAGTCCGCGTCAAGGTCCTCAAGTACGACCGCGAAAACGGAAGAATCTCCCTCGGCATTAAACAGCTTCTGCCGGATCCGTGGGAACAGGTGGTGAAAACGTATCACCCGGGTGACCGGCTGCGCGGCCGCGTGGTGAGTCTCACGGACTACGGCGCCTTTTGCGAAATCGAGCCCGGCATCGAAGGTTTGATTCACGTTTCGGAGATGACCTGGAGCCGCCGCCTCAAGCATCCGTCGAAGTTCGTCAAGGTCGGAGACGTTGTCGACGTTTGCGTGCTGGAAGTGAGTTCGGAGCAGCGCCGGATCTCTCTGAGCCTGCGGCAGAGCCTGGGCGACCCGTGGTCGACCATCGACGAACGGCTGGCACAGGGCTCGGTGATCGAGGGACGCGTCCGGAATATCACCGACTACGGCGCGTTCGTGGAAATCGAGGACGGTGTCGAGGGCCTGATCCACATTTCGGACCTGTCGTGGAACCGGAACGTGAAGCATCCGTCGGAGGTGCTCAAGAAAGGGCAGAAAGTCAGGGCGCAGGTGCTGAGCGTGGACGCGAAGCAGCGCCGGATTTCGCTGGGCCTGAAACAGCTTGAGCCGGACGCCTGGCAGACTTTCTTCGACCAGACGCCGGTCGGCACCGTGCTGACGGGCAAAGTGGCGCGACTGGCTCAATTCGGGGCCTTCGTGGAACTGCGAGAGGGCATCGAGGGTCTTTGCCACGTCTCCGAAATGGGAGAGGAACACGGACGCGGGAGCAAGAATCCGCTGAAGCCCGGAATGGAGCTTCCCTTCAAAGTAATCAAGGTCAGCCGCGAGGAGCGCAAAGTCGGCCTGAGCTTGAAAAACCTGGAGGAGCGCCCGGCGGCGGAGGATGCGAGGCCGGCCGCGCATGCGCCCGCGCACACTCCCGAACCCGCCGCGCCCGTAAGCACGACCATGGGCGAGAAGATGGCGCAGGCGATCGCGGCCGCGGCGGCGTCGGCGGCGCGGCAGGCATCTCACAAGCATCCGAAGCCGGCGCCGGGCGGTATAACGCACGCTCCCACCGCTGCTGCATCCGAGAGCCCTGAAACGGCGGTTTTAGCAGAATCCGCAGCCACTGTGCCCGTTTCCGACGCTGCCCTGCACGCTCAGCCGGCGGCTCCTCAGAACGGTAAATCGAACCTGAACGCGCCTGAGCAGGCGGATGTCGGCCCGCCAGCGGTTCCGGTAGCCGTTATGAAGGCAGAGGAAACAGCGTCTGAGGCGGCGGCGGAATCGCCAATCTCGGAAGCCCAGGCCCAAGCGGGCGCGGACTCTCCGGATGGCGGTGAGGCCTAGCCTATCAATCCGCAAGGCGTCCGTTGGAGCGCGGGCATCCTGCGCTGCAGATGACGCCAGCACCAGCGGCCCTCGAAATCAGCCCTTTTGCGGCAAAATCGTGAGATGATAGCCTTGATCGCCAGCGGAGGGTCAGGATTGCTGGTCGGGAGCACGAGAATCCCTCAGGAGTGAATCGATGACGAAGGCGAATCTTGTGGACGAGGTCATGCGTGTGGTGGAGTTGCCTCGCAAAGACTCCGAGACCGTAGTGGACATCGTTTTTGAGAGCATCGTGAAGTCGCTGCGGGCCGGCGACAAAATTGAAATTCGCGGCTTCGGAAGCTTCCGCAGGCGGGAACGAAAAGCGCGTGTGGGGCGCAATCCGAAGACCGGCGAGCGGGTGGAAGTTCCCGCCAAGACCGTCCCCTATTTCAAACCCAGCAAGGAGTTGAAGGATCTCGTCAAGGGTACAACTCAACATCCCGCCGGGACCTCTTCGGCAAGCGCTCCAGCGTAGTCTCAATGGATTACCTCTGGAGCCCGTGGCGGTACGCGTACGTGAGCGGCGCAGCCCATCGCGACGTTTGCATCTTCTGCGAGATGGCTTCTGACCCGGCGCGGGATCGCGAGCGGCTGGTCCTGTATCGCGGCCAGTTCAACCTCATCGTCCTCAATCGCTTTCCTTACACGAGCGGCCACGTGATGGTCGCGCCCTATCAGCACGTCGCGACCCTGGCGGCGCTCGATCTCGACAGCATGGCGGAGATGATGGCGCTCTCGCGAATGCTCGAGACAGCGCTCGGCGAGGCCTATCATCCCGACGGCTACAATCTGGGAATGAACCTGGGACGATCCGCGGGCGCGGGCATTGCCGATCATCTCCATCTTCATGTGCTGCCGCGCTGGAATGGAGACGTGAACTTCATGACCTCGGTAAGCGATACGCGGGTCTTGCCGGAAGACCTGAATACGTCTTATGAGAAGCTGGCCCCACTTCTCAGGCGGGCTGCTACGCGGACGTGAGTGTGCGCGGAAGCGGACCGGCGCCCGCGCTGGTTGCGAACGGCCATGAGACTTCAGCATTCAGTGCCGTTTGATCCCGCAGACGCTGCGGGCTTCGTCGCCAGCCTGCCCGCAGCTTCCGCGATCTTCGTTCTGTGGCCTGTTACCGATCCCGCACCCGGCGTCGAGCCCTACATCGGACGCACACGCAATCTGCGACACAGGCTGGAGCGGCTGCTCGCGCCGCCACGTGCTGGTCTGCGGCGCCTGAACCTGCACGAGTTCACCCGCCGTGTGGAGTATCAATGCGTCGGTTCGAACTTCGAAGCGGCGTGGCTGCTCTACCAGGCGAATCGCGCGCATTACCCGCGCACTTATCGGCGCCGCCTGCGGCTGCGTCCGCCCGCGCTGCTGAAGGTGAATCTGAAGAACCGCTTTCCGCGCTGCTATCCCACGCGCAGCCTGACGCGGGACGGCTCGCTCTACTATGGTCCGTTCCCTTCGCGCGCCGATGCGGAACGGTTCGCCGGCGAGTTTCTCGACTTCTTCAAGATTCGCCGCTGCGTGGAAGATCTCACCCCCGACCCCGCGCATCCCGGGTGCATTTACTCGCAGATGAAGATGTGCCTGGCGCCGTGTTTTGCGGGCTGCACGGACGAGGAGTATCAGCGCGAGCTCGCGCGTGCCGTGGCGTTTCTCGACTCCAAAGGAGCGTCGCTCGGACGCGAGCTCGATGTGGAACGCACGCGGGCGTCAGAGGCGCTCGATTTTGAAGAGGCGGCGCGCGTGCATCGGCGTCTCGAGAAAGTGAATGAGGTGCTCCGCCGCCGCGCCGATCTCGGTGTAAACATCACCGATCTTCACGCGCTGATCCTCGAGCGCGGAGCCGAGCCTAAGAGCGTAGTCTTCTTTCGCGTGTGGGCCGGCGAGCTCGTCGGACCCGCCACGCTTGCCTTGGACGAGCGCGTCGCCGCGCCCACACCGCTCGACCAGCAGATCCGGGAACTGGTGTCCGAACTCGCGCCTGCAAAGGCTTCCGTGACGGCTCAAGCCGAAACCGGCGCAGCACCGGCTGTCGCGCTGCCGCCCTGGGAGCATCTATCGATTCTGACGCGCTGGTATTACAGCAGCTTTCGCGAGGGAGAATTTGTGGCGCTCGGGCGCAGCGACGAGCTTCCTCATCGCCGCCTGATCCGGCTTTGCCGCAAGCTCATGGCCGGGCCCGATGCTGTTCCCGAGTCGCCTCAACCTGCGGGATAAAACGCCGCCGAAGACCCCACCCAATCCATGTTCCGGTTGAAGCTCACATTCATCATCGCGCCGCGGCCCATGCGCAGCAGAATCGCTCCGTGCCGCAGCTCATCGAGCCACAGAAACATGACGCGAATTTCGACCTTGGTGGGCCCGCAAGGCGTCTCAATAACGGGCTCGAACTCCAGCCGCTCTTGGAGAATATACTCGGAGCGCTTCTCCTGCGGAATGGCCTCGATCTGCTCGCGTGTCGGACCGATCACCACACCCAACCCTGCGAACGAATAGAGCGGTTTCAGGACATAGCGATCGAGTCGCTCGGGGAGCCTATTCACATCGCTCAGAAAGCGTGTGTCCGGAACGGTCTCATGCTTGAGAAAAGGTATGGAGAACTTGCTGATCCGGAAGAACCAGCTCGGGTGATCGGCCCACTCGACGTCCAGCTCGTCCTGCAGCCTGAAAGGCAGATGCCTGCCGCTGCGCTCCAGCTCATCGAAGATCACGCGGTTGTAAACGCGATGGATCGGTACCAATCGCCCGTCGCCCGAGTAATAGAGCTTTCGTCCCTGCTGGACCACGTCAAAAGCGTTGACGATTTTGATTCCGGCAATCCGCTCGGTCAGCAGAAAATCGGGCAACGTTTTCTGCTGGTAGGGATCGATCTCGAGCAGCACCACGTTCTCAGCATCGTGCGCGCCGACGATGGCCCGGCGGAGAAGACTGCAGTACGCCTCGCGGTCTAAATCCGCGGGCAAATAACGCAGATTTTCGTCGAGCCCGTAAGCGCGGCGATACTCCTCCGCAATCGCGATCTGGTAGGCGTAAAGCGACGGGAATCCCTGGATTTCGACGAGCCTGGGCTCGATCTCGCCGCTCGCGCCGCGCACCAGTCCGAAATCGACCTGAATGAAGATCGGATGATCCGTCGCGCCCGGCATCCGAAACGCCTCCGGGACCGCGTTCTCCGACGCTCGCCGGTATGCGGGATCGCCGACAAGTTGCAGGATCATGTCGCGGCCGGCCGCAACCATCCGATCGAC
>JASHQD010000737.1 GCA_030037755.1 Terriglobia bacterium | reverse complement strand
TCTGCGTCCGCTGGGTGATCGAGCAAGAGCTCCGGCCGATTTTACGCCGATGGCGTCAAGTTCGGCCCGCCGGTAGGCAAGCAGATGCGGCCCTACGGTGAGCCCCGTGCCGTGGAAATCGGCGACCAGGCGCTCTTCGGAAGTCATCGGCTTAAGTGGCGAGGGTGAAGAAGTCGAGGAAGTTGACAGTCCACAGTCGACAGTCGACAGCTGAGAAGATCGTTCTTCACTTTCGACCTTCGACCTTTGACCTTCGACTTTCGACTCCCGACTGTTAACTGTCAACTGTCGACCGTCGACTTCTTCCAACAACGGTCCAGCCGGCCTCGCTGCTCGTTCCACCTGCCACAAAGCATCCCGCCGATGGCGGTGCTGCAAGGCACGGCGCATCTCGGGAGCAACGCTTGCTTCAACCCGCGGATGGCCGCAGACCAAATCCGGCGCGTTCGGAGTGACGCTCGATCTTTGCGAATCCACAAAATTGAGTGCGCCGATTTCGGCCAGCGTCACCCATTCGTCTTTACGCATCTCAGGCACGCGCCGCACCAGATCATCCAGCGACGTAAACGGCGCGCGCTGGCGTTCACGCACCAGCGCCTGCGCCGACGTCTCGCGCAGCCCTCTCACATAGTTGAGTCCGAGCCGCAGGACGATGGAGGGCTTGCCACTTGCCACTTGCCACTTGCCACTATCTTCTTCAAGAGTGCACGGCCAATCGGACCGCGTCACGTCGATCGGTTTTACCCGCAGACCATGCCGCGAGGCGTCCTTGATGATCGTCGAGGGATGATAGAAGCCCATCGGCTGATTGTTGAGCAGCGCCGCCGTGAAAGCGGCAAGGTAGTGGCATCGCAGATAGGCGCTGGCGTAGGCAAGCAGCGCGAAGCTCGCGGCGTGCGATTCGGGAAATCCATAAAGCGCGAACGAAGTGATCGACTGGGCGATTTCTTCCTGCGCTGCCGGCGCGATTCCATGGCGCTCCATGCCCAGCCGCAGCTTCTTTTCGATTTCCCGCATGCGCTGCTCCGAGCGTTTGAAACCCATGGCGCGCCGCAATTCCTCCGCTTCGCCTCCCGTGAATCCGGCGGCGATCATGGCCACGCGCAGCAACTGCTCCTGGAAGAGCGGAACTCCGAGCGTCCGTTTCAGCACGGGCTCGAGCGACGGATGCGGATACTTCACGGGCTCGCGGCCCTGGCGCCGGCGCAGGTAAGGATGCACCATGTTGCCGACGATCGGCCCCGGACGAATGATGGCAACCTCCACCACCAGATCGTAGAAGTGCTCGGGATGCAGGCGCGGCAGGCACGACATTTGCGCGCGGCTCTCCACCTGAAACAAGCCCACGGTGTCCGCCTTCTGCAAAGCCGCGTACACCTGGGGATCGTCCGCGGGCAAATGCGCGAGATCGACCTCCTCGCGATAATGGTCGCGAATCAGCCGCAGGGATTCTTCGAGCGCCGCCATCATGCCGAGCCCGAGCAGGTCGACTTTGACGATGCCGAGGTCGGCGCAATCGTCCTTGTCCCACTGCACCACCACACGCCCGGGCATGGTCGCCGGCTCCACGGGAACCACGGTATCGAGCTGGCCCTGGCAGATCACCAAGCCGCCGGAATGCTGGCCCAGATGACGAGGCAAGGCCTGCAACGCGCGCGTGATGTCCAGGAACTTGCGGATGCCAGCTCGGGCGAGATCGAATCCGGCGTCGCGAAAATGGCGCTCCAAAGTCTCGCTCGCGTCATGATATTCCCAGGCGCTGACCAGGCTGGTCAATCGACCCAGCGTTTCGGCGTCAAATCCCAGCACCTTGCCGGCTTCGCGCGCCGCCGATCGCCCGCGATAGGTGATCACGTTCGCGGTCATGGCCGCGCCGCGTTCGCCGTAGCGCTGGTAGACGTACTGGATGGCGCGCTCGCGCTGGTCGCCGGATGGCAGGTCGAGATCGATGTCCGGCCATTCGCCGCGCTCCTCGGAAAGAAAGCGCTCGAAGAGCAATTCCATGCCGACCGCGTCCACCGCCGTGATGCCGAGCGCGTAACAGACCGCGCTGTTGGCCGCCGAACCGCGGCCTTGCACCAGGATGCCCTGCTCGCGGCAGAAGCGGACGATGTCCCAGACGATCAGGAAATATCCGGCGAGATCGAGCTTCTCAATCACCGCCAGTTCGTGATCGATCTGCCGTCGGGCGCGATCGTTGCCGTCGCCATAGCGGTCCAGCATTCCTTCATACGCCAGCCAGTGCAGAAAAGAATGCTGGGTCTCGCCTTCCGGCACAGGGTACTTGGGAAATTGATAGCCGAGGTCCTGCAGCGTGAAATCGAGACGCGCCGAAAGCTCCAGCGTGTTCGCGATCGCCTCCGGAACATCCGAAAACAACCGCGCCATTTCCTGGGGAGATTTCAGATGGCGCTCGGCGTTGGAATCGAGCAGCCGGCCGGCGGTATCGAGTGTGCGGTAATGCCGCAACGCTGTGAAGACGTCCGCCACTTCGCGCGCGCCGGGCATGGCATAGCGGACGCCGTTGGTCGCGATGACGGGCAATCGCAGAGCGCGGGCAGCATCGAGCGCTGCCCGATTACGCGCTTCTTCGCGACGATCAAAATGACGCTGCAGTTCGACGTAGACGTTGACGCGGCCGAAAATATCGACGAGGCGCTTGATTTGAAGTTCGAAGTTCGGAGTTCGAGGTTCGGAGTTCGAGAGTCGGGTGTCGGGCGTCGGTAGTTCGCTGTACATAGCATTAAACTTCGAACTTCGAACTTCGAACTCCGAACTCCGAACTCCATTCCCGACACCCGACTCCCGACTCCCACCCAACGGCCCTTCCTCTCCTCCCGTGAAACAAACCAATCCTTCAGCCAACTCCCTCAGATCGTCTTCCGTTGCCGCGCCTTCGCCTTTGGGAGCGTGCAGCTTCATGCGCGTGATCAGCCGGCAGAGATTCTGATACCCGGTGCGATTCGCGGCCAGCAGCGGGTAGCGGAATCCGTCTGCGCAGGTGATCTCTGCGCCCACGTGCGCGCGGAGTCCGGCCTTTTTGGCCGCCGCGTAGAATCGCGGCGCGCCATAGACGCCATCGCGATCGAGCAGCGCTACAGCGCCAAAGCCCAGCGCCGCCGCCTGCGCAACCAGGTCTTCGGGCAGCGAAGCGCCTTCGAGAAAACTGAAGGCGGATCGTGTGTGGAGTTCGATATACATCTGTCAGTGGTCCGTTGTCCGTAGTCCGTTGCAAAAGTCGGCGTTCAGTCGTACAGTCCCTCGAGAAACCATCGTCCGTCGATCAAGTCACAATAAATGCGGTACAAATGAATTATTCCAGTTCGTTCCGCGGGCGATCTTCCATTGAAACCTGCAACGGACAACGGACGACGGACAACGGACCGAACTTCAACATCCCACTCATCGTGCTCCCACGGATCCTCTGTCCACCAATCGCCCGAAGTGCGCCACGGGCCGGCGGAAGCGGTGACATCTCCACGCACAACCGTGCCACGGGCAGTCGTCCCACTTGCGGCTGAGCCATTCGAACTCCGTGCCTCGACGCGCACCGGGCGCCCGTCGCGCAATTCGACCTGCGCAGCGAGCGGAGGCCGGAAAAGACGCAGCGCCATCGATGGACGGTAGTCGGTAGTCGGTTGCCGGTAGTCAGTTTCGTTTTTCGACCTTCGACTTTCGACCTTCGACTTCGCCACGACTTTCGAGTTTCGACTTTCGAGTTTCGATTTTCGAAATTCGAGCGAGCTTCCAACAAACCTCTGCATGCGCAACGCATCCGGCCGGTGCGTATCCAGCAACTCCGGCGACCCGGCCTGATCCTCGCCGACCACGCCTTTCAGCCGCGCCAGCGTGAGCTCCAGCTTTTGCGGATCGGGCGCGCGCGGCAGAAACAAATCGCCCTGCGCCACGCGCGGCCGGACGGGCTCAGCGGCGATGGCTACTTTCAAGACCGGCGCCGCCGGCGGACGCGCTTCCAGATCGAGCAGCCAGAGCTTCAAAAGCAAGCGCGCATTGCAGGTGGGGAAGGGCAGGCGCAGGGTTCGGGACTCGGATTTCGGGACGCGGGGGGAGAACAAGTTGACAGTCGACAGTTGACAGTCGACAGTGCACGAGTTTTGAATTCCAGCTTTCGATTCCCGATTCTTGTGGATTCCCGGCTTTTGACTTTCGACCTTCGACTGTTGACTGTCAACTGTTAACTGTCGACTGTCGACTTTTTCGACCTTCGACTCTCGACTGTCAACTGTCAACTGTCGACTCTCAACTTCTCCCGAGCCATCCACCCCCAAGATCAACCGTATCTCCTGCGTTGCCCGGCCCCGCACTGCCAGGCGCGCGCAGAGCTGATTCAGCAGCCGGCCCAGAATGAACGCCAGCGGATCGAGTTCGGCGATCGCATAATCCAAATCCATCGCTTCCTCGAAGTGCAGCGGTTCCGGCGCGGGGACAAGCGACCGCAGCCCAGCGCCGCGCGCCAGCCGCTGCAGCCGGATTCCTTCCTGGCCGAGCCGTTCCGAAAGCTCAGCCGATGGAAGCGCGGCCAGGGCGCGAAATGTGCGGATTCCCCAGCGTTCGAGCGTCTCCTGAACCTCCGGCGCCGGATCGAGCACGGTTACCGGCAGCTCGCCAAGCCGGTGCGATTCTTCTCCGGCGCCGATCAGCGTGACTCCGGCGAATCCGCGCGCTGCCATGCGCGCGGCATCGGGATTCGGCGCCAGCGCTACGTTCGCTTCGAGGCCGAGTTCCTGTGCGGAATCGTGGAGCCGTCGCGCGATCCGCTCCGGCGGGCCCGACAGCGCCTCCAGTCCGGCAAGATCGAGCGTTACCGTGTCGATGGCGTAATTTTCGAAGCGGGGCGAAAACGACCGTGCCAGATCGAGCAGCGCCGCATGCGCGGAAATCTCCGCCGAAACCGAGCGCCGGCGCACCTCAATGCCCCGAATCTCCGCCACTTCCACGCGGCTCATGCCGGACTCGGCGCCGGATCGCCGCGCCGCTTCGTTCAATGCGAAAACGCGGAAAGGCGGCGGCGCCGTTTCCACCACGGCCAGCGCTCGCCCGCGAAGCTCAGGATCGAGACGTGCCACCGCCTGAGCGTAAAAATCCGGGATGTACAAGCAGGCGAAAATCATTGCCGATTGCCGATTGCCGGTTCGGGGTTGTTCAGTTCGAAGTTGTTCAGTTCGGAGTTTCGGAGTTTGTCAGTTCGGAGTTCGGAGTTACCAGCTCGGGGCAGCGGGGCGGCAAACCACGCTGGGTCTTCGTTCCGCCCCGCGCCAAACCCGGTGCGAGCGGGAAACTCCTGCGTGGGAACTTCGAACTGAACAACTCCGAACTTCGAACTCCGAACTCCGAAACTTCGAACTTCGAACTGACAAACTTCATCCGATCTTCAGCATTCCTGGCCGCGCGTTTCGGTTGCGGACCACCTTTGCGCGCCGGCGGATCTCCTCGAGCAGACGCCCATGCGACGGTATGCCCGGCAACAAGTTCGACAACAAAGGCGATTTGGAAATTCCGGATTCCGAATTCTGGAACGCGTTCGACATCGTCGACCAGCGCGCGCCTTCCGTTTCCAATTGCAGCACCAGTGAAGCCGCGCTTTTCGCGCACGGCTCCTCATCGATCAGGGCCAGCACGGTGGGCGTTCCCTCCACGGCGCGCCGGAATCGGAACCAGTAGCTGAGCGGGATGCGACGCGCGCGCTTCGCCGGAACGCCGGCAAGATCGAACACGACCGCGCCGAAGCCGCCCGCGCCGAGCACGAGGTCGGTTGCGATCAGGGCCTGCTCCAGGCTCTGGCAGCGCACCCAGAGCAGGCGATCGAGATTCACGCCCATCGCCTGCGCGGATGCCGGGTCGAAAGCGTCCTCAGCGTCGATCAGCGCGCACGATTCGCCATTGGCGGTGAGCGACGCGAATAGCGCCAGCTCCAGCACCGTGCGGCCGGACGAAGGCGGTCCGGAGATTTCCGTCAGGCCAGCGCGCGGCAGGCCGCCGGTGAGCGCGTCAATCGCCGCTACGCCGGTAAGGACCGTCTCTGGGGCGCGGTCCTGCCGCCAGGTGAACGTCGACGCAACGCCCACTTCTTTCTGCAAGCCCCGCGGCTCGAGCGTGGCACCGATCTGAGCGCAAACCTGAGCGGCCGATTTCATGAAATCTCAGCTTCTGGCGACTTTCGCTTTTTATTCGCCTCGATGATTATGCGGCTGGGCGGTGGCGATGTCAACCTGGGAAGTTGACAGTCAACAGTTGACAGTCGACAGTCCCAGCGTGGCTCGCCGCAACCAAATCCGCCAAAAATGGCGAGTGGCGAGTGACGAGTGGCGAGGCGCAGAAACCTTTGCGCGCCGCGAAGAATTTCGGCATTAGTAGTACAGGGTGGAGGAAGTCGGAGCTTCGCCTTGGACTTTCGACCTTCGACTGTCGACTTCCGTAAACATTGTAAACATTCGGAACGTTCTATACCTTTACCTCCCGCCGTGGCCCTGCTAGGCTCCGCTGTTAGCGGAGGGTCCTATGATCAGCCCATCAGACGCTTCTTCAGCTTCAGATCCCTCATCATCGCCGCAAGGGCCGCAAACGCTGCGCGCGGGCATCGTGGTGAGTGCCCGGCGCATCTCGGCGAATCGCCAGAACGCCCGGAAGTCCACCGGACCGCGCACCCGGGCCGGCAAATATCGCTCTGCGCTCAACTTGCGATCTCGCAGCTTCGTTTCGGAGGCCCTCGAGCGCGAACTGCGATCGCGCGGCGAGGATCCGCGGGAATTCTGCCGGCTGCAGCGCGACCTGGCGGCGATTTTCCATCCTCACGGCCCCACGGATTCAGCCGCCGTGACCATGCTGGCGACGGCTTGGTGGCTGAAAGGCCGTCGTATTCGCCAGTGGGTCGGCTCCGGGGCGGCGCCCTGTTCGGAACTCGACGCCCGCATCGAGGCGTTGCTGATCCTCGTCGTCAGCGAGTTACGGGCGACCCACCAACCGTGGAAGCGGCGGCTGGTGGATGCTGTCGGCGACCCGGCCGGCAGCCCTTCTGAGGTGCGGCGCGAGATTGAGGGCCAGCTCCGGCTGTTCGGAGGGAAGCCCGCTACGCGACAGAGGCCGGAAGCGGCGCCGAAACAGGAAGGCGAGACAGCGGAAGAATCGTTGCGGGCTTATCTCGAAAGGGAACTGACACAGATTCTGGCCGAGAGCGCCGCCCGGGCAGGGAAGCCCAAAGCCAACCAAACCCATTAGGGCTAAAGGCCAAAGAATGAGTCATTTAGTCGAGATTTCGCCCCCGCCAAAGCCATTAGGGCCATCCTGTCTGTTTTCAGTGGTTTACCTCGAAAAAAGGGCCGTTTTTAGCAAAAGGCAGGCTCCAGAAGGCCTCTCCAAAGCCAGCAAAGCCATTAACGTTAAACTCTGTGGAATCAATCGGATAGGTCAGATGTGAGCGCTGCCAAAGCCATTAAGCCTAAGTCGCTTGTTTTCAGCGGATTGAGCCGAAAAAAAGGCAGTTTTTTTGAAAAGGCTAGTGAACATGGCGTTTCTCGCCCCCGAAGCCTCTCGGAACCGCCGCACGGTTACACTTTGTTACAGTTACACCCCGCGGGCATCCGCTATAGTGGCGGCGTCGGAGATCGCCGATTGTCGATTGCCGATTGGCGTGTTGGGGTTGGCAGGAGACTCGGGTTCCCGCGCGGCAGAATACGGCGTACGAATCTCGAACTCCGAACTGGACAACTCCGTACACCTCAATGGCCAATCGGCATTCGGCAATCCACGGCGCCGTCGCCACAGCACGATAAAGAGACAGCAACCGATCAAGCCTATGGTAGCTTGGAGAAGGGCCTGTTCTTTAATCTCGAATTTCGCTTTTTGGACAGCCAGGGGGGACAAATTCCATGGCAACCGCGACCGCGACACCGCAAACGCTTATCAAGGGCGGCAGCTTCCTGATTGAAGACCGCTCGCCGGACGAAATCTTCACGCCCGAGGATCTCACCGATCAGCATCGTCTTATCGGCCAGACCGGACGCGAGTTCATGGAGCAGGAAGTCCTGCCGCATCTCGACGAGATGGAGGCAAAGAAGCCCGGCCTCCTGCGCGAACTGCTGCGGAAAGCCGCCGACGTCGGACTTTGCGGCAGCGACGTGCCGCAGAAATACGGCGGGCTCGAGCTCGACAAAATCTCGTCGATCATTATTTCCGAAGAAATGGCCCGCGACGGCGCTTGGGCCGCCACGTTGGGCGCGCAGCAAGGGATCGGCATCCTGCCCATCGCCTTCTTCGGCACTGAGGCTCAAAAGGCAAAGTACGTTCCCAAGCTTGCCAGCGCCGAGTGGGTGGGCGCTTACTGCCTGAGCGAGGCAACGTCGGCGTCCGACGCGCTGAACGCGAAGACCAGGGCGGTATTGAGCCCGGACGGCAGGCACTACGTTCTGAACGGCACCAAGCACTGGATCACGAATGGCGGCATCGCCGACGTGTACGTTGTCTTCGCGAAGGTCGACGGCGAAAAGTTCAGCGCCTTTATTGTGGAGCGCGCGTTCGCCGGAGTCTCTCCGGGCGCCGAAGAACATAAGATGGGCATTCGCGGCTCGTCGACCACACCCGTGAACCTTGAAAACGCCGAGGTGCCGGTGGAGAACGTGCTCGGCGAGGTCGGCAAAGGCCACCTGATCGCGTTCAACATCCTGAACATGGGCCGGCTGAAGCTCGGCGCGGGGTGCATCGGCGGCGCCAAGCACCTGTTCGCCGAAGCCGTGAAGTGGGCCAAGGAGCGCGAGGCGTTCGGGCATCCCATCGCAGACTTTGGGCTGATCAAGGAAAAGCTCGGCGAGATGGTGGTGCGGATTTATGCGGCTGAAAGCATGTGCTATCGCACGACAGGAATGATCGACGGGATGCTGCACGGAATCGATCAGAGCGCGCCCGACGCTGGACGCCAGATTCTGAAGGCGCTGGAGCAGTACGCCGTGGAGTGCTCGATTCTCAAGGTGGTGGGGACCGAGGTGCTCGATTTCGTCACGGACGAAACGGTGCAGATTTACGGCGGGTATGGATTTTCAAGCGACTATCCCATCGAGCGCGTCTATCGCGACCAGCGGGTGAATCGCATCTTCGAAGGCACGAACGAAATCAACCGGCTGCTCATCACGGACATGCTGCTGAAGCGCTCGATGAAAGGCGAACTCGGACTCATTCCGGCAGCGCAGCGCCTGCGCGATGAGATTCTGGGCGCGCCGGCGTTTGAAGAAGCGGGCGAAGACGGGCTGCTGGCGGACGAAGCGCGCCTGGTGGCCGGAGCCAAGAAGATCGTCCTGTTGGTCGCGGGCAGCGCGGTCCAGCGCTATCTGCAGGCGCTTGCCGACGAGCAGGAGATTGTCGCCGTGCTCAGCAATCTGTGCATGGACGTTTACGGCATGGAGAGCGCGCTGCTGCGCACGCTCAAGAAGGCACGCAGCACGTCGGAGGACGAATGCGCCACGGAAATCGCGGCCACGCGGGCCTTCGTCTACGAAGCCGCGGACCGCATGGAGAGCGAAGCGCGGCGGGCGCTGGGAAGGATCAGCGAAGGCGATAACCTGCGCGCCGAGCTGGCAGTGGTCCGGCGCTTCCTGCGGCGCAATCCGCCGGATACCATCGAGTTGAAGCGGGCGGCGGCGGACCGGGCGATCGCCCTGAACCGTTATCCTCTGATAGAGCCTCGGTGAGTAGACCAGACCGGTGAATGATGATGAAGAAGACGTTTGCATCGTCTTACCAATCCAAACTCACTGAGAAAGTTTGAGAGGCTTGAGAACGTGGAGGGCGCCCTCGAGATCGGAAACGCCGAAGACCAGTTCGGCTTTACGCGAACCGGGCGCTACGGTGCCGTACGCGTAATCGATGTTGATGCCGGCCGCGCCCAGCGCCTGGCCGATGCGGGCTGCGGCCCCCGGCTTGTCAGCCACGGTCACGCGCAACACCTCTTCCTCGGTGACGCGCAGGCCGAGCGCCTGCAGGATCTCGCGGGCGCGCTCGTAGTCGCTTACCTGCAGGTGCAGCGGACTGTCGCCCGTGCGGGTGGAGCAACTGAACGCAGAGATGTTCACCTTGGCGGCGCCGAGCGCTTCGGCGATCCGGCCGACCTGGCCGGGGGCGCTCTGCAACCAGACGGTGAGTTGTTTCGTCTTCGCCATATGAGCCTCCCGGTGATGCCGTACGGCGGCCGAGTTAACCCAGCCGATGGTTCGTACCATCATATAGCTGGAAGCACGAGAGTGATGGGTCAATTTGGTAGAGGTCAGAAAAGAGGAACGACATGAATCGAAGTGTTGGGCTGGTGGCTGGGGGCATTGTGATTGTGGCTGCGCTTGGTTGGGGCGCGCGTCGTGCGTACCCGCAGGCCCGGCCTGCGCCAACGCAAGAAAACCCAGCCACGTTCCGGGCGCGCGAAGCAGCCCAGAACTGGCTGCAGTTGATCGATGAGGGGCGCTACGGCGAGAGCTACGATCAGGCTGCGCAGGCATTCAAGGTTGCCGTGGGCCGGCTCGAGTGGACATCCAAGGTAACGGGCGCGCGCTCAGTGACCGGTAAGCTGATTTCGCGGAAGCTCCTGGGCGCGAATCCGGTGATGAATCCGCCCAAGGCTCCGCCAGGCAACTACGTAGGCGTGGAGTTTCGAAGCTCGTTTGCCAAGATCCCGTCGATCACGGAGTCCGTGGTAGTTGTGCTTGAGAAGGACGGTAGTTGGCGCGTTATAAACTACACGATGAAGTAGCGCTATTTGAGGATGGCATTGCCCAGGAAACCGCGGTTTTCGCCGTCAGGATCCCGCACCAGGATGCTGACGCGGTAGGCGTCCACGGAAAGCGGAATGGTCTTATCAAGCCGCACCGCTTCCCGCGGGTCCACGGCCTGAAGCGTCCGGGTTTCGATGATCTGGCCGATGGCGTTGTAGAACTGGGCTTCGAGCGTGCCCGGCGTGAACACACCGAAGACACCACGCAGCGTGACTTGACCGCCTTCGAGCGAGGCGCTCAGAGGCTCGCTGATCGCGCCCTCCCAGACGGCGTCGTGAACCGGGTTGGGGACGCTGGTCGGCGACCAGTAGACAGTGAACTCGTACTGCTGGCCGGGATCGAGCTTCGCGAACGGGCTCAGCACTTCAGACTCGAGAAAGTACGGGGTGCGCTTGGGGTCGTCGGCGAGCGTCTGGTCGAAGCTGGTGCGCGAGATGATTCCGGGTCCGTCGTTCCACTCTTCCACCGACGCGCGATCGGGGTACTCGCTCTCCGGAGAATAATCAAAGTTCTCGACCAGGCCAATCTCTTTTTGGCCATTGACGATCGCCATCCAGCCCGCGCTCGAATCCAGTCCGACTTTGCCCACGCGGTACAGATAGTGAATGCGCAGCAGGCGCCCGTCATCGATGACTTCGTCGCTCGGATGCCTGGCATCGCCATAGATGTGCGTGTATCCGCCTGGATAGACGCTCTTCGGATTGATGGGCACGTACATGTAGAGTTGGGGATTCGGCTTCGATGCATCGCCCGCGTCAGCGGCGTCATTCTGGATCAGGTGCCAAATGCCCCAGCGAATCTGCCGGCGGCTGATGTTGCGCATCACCTGCTCTACCTTGACGCGCGTGGTACCGGCGTAGACGTGGAACGTGCGTTCGAACTGCACGCCGGTGCGTTGGTCTTTGGGACTTGTCACGCGCACGGCGACTTCGGCGGGAGTGTCTGTGACGGTCGCGAATTCGAATTTGCTGCCGTCGAGCACGTAGTACGGGATGCTCGGCCACTCGTCGTCGTTCTGCCAGCCTTCGGGCGCCGGCCACACCTTGTCTCCGCCGTAGTTCGCCCAGCCCGCCGCAGGATTGTTGCGGTTCTCAGGCAGGATTTGTCCGGCGAAGTCGGGATTCACGAAGAAGAATTCCTTCTCGCCGAGACGAAGCTGGATGGCGCGCCCGCCGATCTGGGGAGCGATGTCAAGGGTGATAATCCCGTTGGTCAGCCGGTAGACGTCCCAACCCTTGTACTGCGCCTTCTCGATGCTCGCCGCGTTGGGAATCGACGATTTTTGTCCTTGCGCCGCTTGCGCATGGATTCGAACGCCGGCTGCGCACAAGATCAGGACAATCAGCGCGTGGCAGGCCGCTCGCCGGTACAGGATGGGCTCCATGAATCTGCCTTTCGCTCGATGATCTCAAGGGGCCGAAACGGCCGAGAGTTCGTGCGCCAGCTTTCGGACCGCGGGATAGAACTGGCGGTAGACGTCGTACTGGCGGTCGTACAGCTGCACATTGCTTGCTTGCGGAAGCAGGTGTTCGCGGACCTGGATCGCCTGCTGCGCCGCTTCCGGCACGGAGGCGTACGTCTTCGACGCGACTCCGGCCAGCAGCGCCGCGCCGAACGCCGATCCTTCGGCCTCGCGCAACGAGACAACCTCGCGGCCGTAGACGTCAGCCTGGATCTGGCGCCACAGGAAGCTTCGCGAGCCTCCTCCGGAGACACGAATCTCATGCACCGGAATCTTCAACTCGCCGAAGATCTCGAGCGAATCGCGCAAGCTGAACGCCACGCCCTCCAGCACGGCGCGAATCAGGTGCGCGCGCGAGTGCGCGGCTGTCAGCCCGAACCAGCCGCCGCGTGCCAGAGGATCGAGATGCGGCGTGCGCTCGCCCATCAGGTAAGGCATGAAAAGCAGACCGCCGGAGCCGGGGGGCGCCGACTCCGCTTCGCGCAGGATCAGCTCGTAAGGATCGGCCCCGACGCGCGAAGCGTACCAGGCTTCGGCCGCGCCAAGCTCGTCGCGGAACCATCGCAGGGAGAGGCCCGCGCCTTGCGTCACGCCCATGACGTGCCACTTCCCCGGGACCGCATGGCAGAAAGTGTGGATGCGGCCCTGCGGATCAAGCTTGGGCTGCTCGGTGTAAGCGAAGATCACGCCGGATGTGCCCAGCGTCGCCGAGGTGATGCCGGGCAGCACGACGCCGTTGCCGACGGCGCTCGCCGCCTGATCGCCGGCGCCCGCAGCCACCGGCGTTCCGGCGCGCAAGCCGGTGATGATCGCGGTCTCCGCAGTGATCTGCCCGGTTACTTCGGGCGACTCGTATACCCGCGGGAGCCAGTCCGGGTTGATGTCAAGAGCCGAGAGCAGTTGCTTCGACCACTTTCGTTTCGCCACGTCGAAGAGCAGAGTACCCGAGGCATCGGCGACATCGGTGGCGAATTCGCCTGTCAGTCGCAGCCGCACGTAATCCTTGGGCAGAAGAAAGTGGGCCGCGCACTTCCAGATGGCAGGCTCGTGGTCGCGGACCCAGAGCAGCTTGGGAGCGCTGAAGCCGGTCAGGGCTGGGTTCAGGGCCAGGCGGATCAGTTTCTGGGCGCCGACCTTGGAGGTGATCCACTCGCATTGCTTGTCGCTGCGCTGATCGCACCAGATCAGCGATGGTCGGAGCACGGCCCGCGCACCGTCGAGCAGCACCACACCGTGCATCTGGCCCGAGAGTCCGACGGCCGCGATCTCGCTGCCCTTGATCCCGGTCTGATCGAGCACCTGGCGGACGCCAAGCACCGTCGCCTGCCACCAATCTTCGGGATCCTGTTCCGCCCAGCCCGGCCGTTCCATCCTGATCGGCTGGTGCGGCGCCGTGGCGGCACCCATCACGTGTCCGTCGGGACGCACGATCACCGCGCGTGTGCCCGTGGTGCCGACGTCAATTCCCATGAGATATGACATTGTCGAGTCCAGCGAAGTGATGGTGCGAATAGTGAGTAGCGAGTTGCGAATAGAACCGCAAATGGCGAATGTGAGTTGTGAATGGTGAATACTCAGTGTAGCTCAGGAAACTCGCCACTCACCATTCACAATTCACAATTCACCATTTTCACGGTTTCTCCCATTTTCCACTCTTCGCCGACCGTTCCACGGCTTCGAGCACGGTTTGGTTCTTCACGCCATCGGTGAAGTTCGGCGAAGGCAGAGTGTCATTCTCGAGCGCGGTCAGGAAATCGTGAAACGCATGCACGAAGGTATGCTCATAGCCGATGATGTGACCGGCCGGCCACCACGCCCCGACGTAGGGATGCACGCTCTCAGTGACGTTGATCGTCTTGAAGCCTTGCTCCTCCTGCGGATCCTCGCGATCGTAAAACTCGAGTTCGTTCATGCGTTCAAGATTGAAGGCCACGCTGCCTTTGCTGCCGTAAATCTGGAACGTGTTGTAGTTCTTGCGGCCGCCGCCGAATCGCGACGACTCAAAGACGCCGACGCTGCCATTCGCAAATCGCGCCAGGAAGTTGGTGTCGTCATCCACAGTGACTTTTCCCGTCCCGCTGCCGGCTTTCACCTGTCGCAGGCCCTTGTCTTCCGCGACCAGAGGACGCTCCTTGATGAACGTGGTCATCTGTCCGACGACGGTGTTGAACTCGCTGTTCAAATAACGTGCCAGATCGATGGCGTGCGCGCCGATATCGCCGAGCGCTCCGGAGCCCGCGAACTTCTTCTGCAATCGCCAGACCAGCGGAAACTCGGGATCGATAATCCAATCCTGCAGGTAAGCGCCGTGATAATGGTAGATGTCGCCAAGGCGTCCATCGTCGATGAACTTGCGCACCAGCGCCACGGCAGGAATCTTGCGGTAGTTGTGCATCAGCATGTGCTTCACGCCGGCCTTCTGCACTGCTTTCAGCATCTCCTTCGTGTCCGCCAGCGTGTTGGCGAGGGGCTTCTCGCAGATCACGTGCTTTCCCGCCTGCGCCGCCGCAATCGCCATGTCATGGTGCAAATACCCGGGGGTCGCGATGTCGACCACGTCGATGTCTTCCCGCTCGACCACCCGCTGCCAGTCGCAGTCGCTCTCTTCCCAGCCGAACTGCCGCGCCGTCGCTTCCAGTTCTTCCGTACAGGCCTTGCCGCACAACACTTTCATGCGAGGCTCAAGCTTCCCTGGAAAGAACCGGGACACTTGGCGCCAGGCGTTGGAATGGGCCTTCCCCATAAATTTGTGGCCAATGATGGCAACATTGATTTCTGTCATTTCAATTCTCCTCTGCGAATGGGTTGTCCTTAGTCCTTGGTCATTGGTCCTTGGTCATTGGTCCTTGGTGCTTGGTTCCTACTTTCCTGCCTGATTGTTCATTTCGGTACTTTCACCCGCGTTCTCGGAGATATCCGGTCCCGCCTTAACCGGACCAATTGATCGCAAGTATGCGTTCAGGCGTGGGGCCAAGTTGTCGATCAACGGCTTGATAAGGGAAACTGATTCGGCGGTCAGCAGATGACGCTGGTGCGCCCGTCGGAGCCAATGCCGGGTCTCATAGAGCGACCCGCGCGCGTTTCTCACAAATCGCCGGTTGTCCTGAAAACTTCCCCGGCCCGTGCCTTCGGCAATGTTGGCTCCGACGCTGTCTGCCGCTCGAATCATCTGTCTGCCCACCGTGTCCTGTGCCAAACGGTCCCAGCCTCTCACCGCATCCCAGATTGCGTCGCACAGCTTTTCTGAAATCTGGTACACGCGGAGTGCCTCGAATCCCTTTTGCGTCCGCTCGTCTGCCATTATCCGACCTGCATGCATTCTAATTCTAGAACGACCAAACTGATGACAAAGGACGAAGGACTAATGACCAAGGACCTTCGCCCTACGCCCACCACATCTCCTTCAACTTCTCCCGAATCACAAGCTGATTCAGAAACGCCGCCGCTTTGCCGAGCCCTTCGTCGATCGACATCAGGCTGTCTTCGTGCTCGATGGAGAGCACTTCGTCGTAGCCGACCATCTGCAACGTCGAAACCATGTCGGTCCAGAACTCGCGGCCGTGTCCGTATCCCACCGTGCGGAACAGGAACGAGCGATGAATCTCGTCGCTGTAGGGTTTGGTATCGAGCACGCCGTTCACCCTGGTGTTCACGTCGTAGATCTTCGTATCCTTGGCGTGGCAGTGAAACACGGCTTCGCCGAGAGCGCGGATGGCGATGCACGGATCGATGCCTTGCCAGAACATGTGGCTGGGATCGAAGTTGCATCCCACGGCTTTGCCGGCCTCGGAGCGCAGACGGAGCATGGTCTCCGGATTGTAGACAAGAAATCCGGGGTGCATCTCGATCGCCACTCGTACCCCGTGGTCTTCGGCGAATTTCGCATGCTTCTTCCAGTAGGGGATCGCCTTCTTCTCCCACTGCCACTTGAGCAAATCGAGATAATCGGGCGGCCATGGCGTCGGCGACCAGCTTGGGAACTTCGCCGAATCGGAATCGCCGGGGCAGCCGGAGAAGTCGATCACGGTTTTGACGCCGAGCTTTTCCGCAAGCTGGATCGTCTTGCGGCTGACTTCGGCGTTCGCGCTGCCGATCTGCTTGTTGGGGTGAAGCGGATTGCCGTGGCTGCTCAGCGCGCTGATCGAGATGCCCTCGTCGTCGAGCTTCTGTTTGAACTCCTTCAGTTTGCCCGCATTCTTCAGCCATTCGAGCTTGATATGCGGATCTCCCGGGTAGTTGCCGGTGCCGAGCTCCACCGTATGAATGCCGAGCGGCTTGATCTTACCGATCACTTCGTCAAGGCTGAGCTTCGAGAACAGTGCTGTGAAAACTCCAACTCTCATCGAATTCTCCTCGCGACCATTGCGTTCGCCGGATTCCGGCGTGGGACCGTAAATTATAAACCGCTGCCCGGTGCGTTGGTCGAAAAATGGAATTCGGCTCGCGCTCGGGATATGCTGACAGGAGTCCGGAGGGACTGGCATGGATTTCCAGAATCGCGTGGCCTTGGTGACCGGCGGAACCGGCGCGCTCGGCAGCGCCGTGGTCCTCAATTTGCTAGAGGGCGGCGCGCAGGTGGCCGTGTCGTATATCGTCGATCGCGAGTGGCAGGAGATCTCGGCTCGCGCGGGACCCTGGCAGGCCAAGCTGGAGGGCTGGCGCGTGGACCTGACGCGCCCGCCCGAGGTCGAGTCATGGGTGCGGTCTGTTCACATCCATCGCGGCCGCATCGACTACGTGCTGGCCATCGCAGGAGGATTCAGCCCCGGAAAGGTGCATGAGACATCCGACAGCGTCTGGGATCTCATGCTGAAACTCAATCTGAGATCTGTAGCGAGCCTGTTGCGGCCGGTGCTGCCGATCATGATCCGGCAGAATTTCGGCCGCATCATTACCGTCTCAAGCGGAGCCATCCTGGAACGTCCCGGCGCGGGGATTGCCGCCTATGCCGTGAGCAAAGCGGCGGTCCGGCAGCTCAGCGAGCTGCTGGCTGAGGAGGTTAAGCCGCTCGACATTTGCGTCCACTGCCTGATGCCCGGAACCATGGATACCGAGGCCAATCGGCAGGCGATGCCCGACGCCGATCGCTCCCAGTGGGTGTCTACGGCCGAAGTGGCGGGCGTGATTCACCGCCTGCTCCTCGAAGAAGTTCAGACCCCGGTCGTGGTCCCGATCATTCGTGGCTCCTGACGCACAGCTGTTTTGAGTTTCGCTCCGCGCAGCTTAAGATTCCTTCATGGCTGCTCTCGATCCGGTTGAAGCCCTGCGACGCGTCCCGTTTTTCGCCGTCCTGCCGGTTGAGGACCTGCGGACGCTGGCGCGTCACTGCGTCGTGCGCCAGTTGGATCGTGACGAGATGCTGTTTGCAGAGGGCGAAGCGTGCGATGGCCTCTTCATCGTACAGTCAGGGGCGGTGAAACTGTTCAAAATGGCCGACAGCGGACGCGAGCAGATTCTGGCGGTGGAGCATGCCGGATCGACCGTCGCCGAACTGCCGCTTTTTGACGGCGGCGCCTTTCCGACTTCGGCGGTGGCGCTCGAAGACTCAACGCTGCTGTTTCTTCCCAAGCGGGAGTTTCTGGACCTGTGCCGTAGCAATTCCGGCGTGGCTTTCGCTGTGATCAAAACGCTGGCGTCGCGTTTTCGCTATCTCACCAGTCTCGTGGAAGAGTTGTCACTCAAGGAGGTGAGCCATCGCCTGGCTCGATTCCTGCGCGATCGCGCTCTTGCTTCAGGCGCCCGGACGCGCCGCGGCGTGGAGTTTCCGCTCGATGAAAGCAATCAGGAGATCGGCGCTGAAATCGGGACTGTGCGCGATCTCGTGTCGCGCAACCTGAGACGATTCGTTGACCGCGGGATTATTAAGATGGAACGCCGCCGCGTCATCGTGCTGGACATGGACGAACTCGAAGCTCAGGTGTCGGGAAGTAAACGCGCTGTCGCCAGTGAGCGATGACCCGTGTGGAAGGTTAGGTACCGCATCGATTGTGCCTGGGTTCCTGCACTTTCTTCAGCGGGATTGGCGAGAGAATGGTACGTAGGCGGCTGTTGGGGGACACTTCAGGAGAGAAGACGAATATGCAGATTACTTTGGAATTGCCGGACGACGTTGCGCGCGACCTGCTAGCAGCCGCGAAGGACTTGCCTCACGCCTTTCTGGAGAGTCTCGCGCTCCAGGGTTACCGTTCCGGCACTCTCACCGAAGAGCAAGTGAGGCGAATCCTTGGCTTCGGCACGCGCATGCAGGTTCACGGTTTCCTGAAGGAACACGGCGTGTATCTGAACTACGGCCCAGAGGACCTGGAGCAGGATATGCGTACCTTGTCCTTGACGTAGCCCGTGCCCAGGATTATCTAGCCGTCCATCCCCCGTCAATCAGGATCGTGTGACCCGTGATCAGCGACGCGGCCGGCGACGCCAGGAATACCACGGCTCCTGCGACTTCCATGGGTTCGCCGATGCGATGCAGCGCCGCGATGCGCTCCACCACGTCGGC